>CAOSZT010000020.1 GCA_948528155.1 uncultured Clostridia bacterium
ACTAGTAGCAATTTCTTATTTTTAGTGCTATACTAACTTAAACGACCACTGCGACAGCAGTTTAGTGCAATTTCTCTTTGTCATTCAAATTATTGTCTGATAATACACTTATTGGAATAAATAGACCTTTAAATGATACTTTTTTATCAATATTTTTTATATCTACTAATGGATATAGTTTTCTTTCTTCACTATTATTTCTAGGAACTATATGTATATACTTTTTGTCTTGTAGTAAATTTATTATGCTAGAAATTCTTTTAGTTGACCTATCAAGTAAATTTTCTAAATATTTATTTCTTATACTGCAATAACCTTTATTATTGCTAAAAAATAATATTAATGAATAAATTATTTTTTCTTTATCTCTTAAATTTTTATCTGTTAAAATTTGATATGGTATCCATAAACCAGTTTTTTTTAATTTGTTTTTCATTACCTATTTCTCCTTTGTTAAAAGTTAAAAATAGGTTTTATGCATTTTATCTCAAAAATCAATTTAGGTGAATGGTTGTCTACTCTAAGTTTTCATCATTCTCCTTACTGAAACAGCATCATATGATGCTGTAAATGGTACTCCTGCTGCTGATGATGGATATACATCTAATCCATGTGGTGTGTGTTTGTTATCTATCCTAGAATAAAATTTAAAGTAACTACTCATTTCTGTACAAAAAAATCATATTCTGCTTAAATTTAATTGTGAAAATTAAGTTATTAATAATAAGAAAAGAGTAACAAATTTATAAAAAGTCTATAAGTGTTTATATGATAGCACTTGTAGGCTTTTTCTATACTTCACTACACTTTAGTATTTGCTTTACTATAGTGTAGTGTTTTTATTTTAGATTTTGGAGGTTTTAACAATGAAAAGAATTGAATATATAGAAAAAACAAATACCTTAATTGGTATAAAAAGAAAAGAATTAATAGATAAAGAAACTGGAGAGATTATTGAAGTAGATCAAATTACTAAAAAAGTTTATGGTCAAAAGAATTTCTGGAAATTGTATTTAAGCGATTTTCTCCATGTTCTAGGTGATATTGAGAACAAGCAAGTTGCTATTTTAAAGTATATTTTAGATAATACTCACCCAAGTACAAATATGTTTATAGGGACTTATAAAACAATACAGAAAAATACACATACATCTGAAGCTACTATAGCTAAAGTAATGAAGAAATTACAAAAACAAAAATTTTTAGTAAAAATTCAGAATGGTCTTTGGCAAGTTAGTCCAAATATTATGATGAAAGGTAATGAAGATAAGAAACGATTGTTATTAAACTATTTTAATACTGATGAATCTATTAATAATACAGATGAAAATTGATATTTTTATTTGTTCTTAAACGGAAGTATGAAACCGATATGGGTTTCATATTCAAAAAATGTATATTATATTTTTTGAAACAAGGGTTGTAGGGAAAAGTATTTTCCATGCCATACTGACACTTTTATAAAAAGTGTTGTAGTATGTTATAACACTTTAAAGTGTTTTCCCTAAAAAGTTAGTCAAGGAGGAATTTAAAAATGAGTTATGCAATTATAAGAAACGAAAAATATAAAAGAGAAAATTTGAAAGGAATTTATAAACACAATGAACGAAAAAACAAAAACTATTCTAATAAAAATATAGATAAAACAAAATCACATTTGAATTATAGTCTAAAAGAAGCAACAATGTCCTATGACAAGTTATTTAATAAGATAAAAGACTCATATCATTTAAAAGGTCAAATTAAAACAGTAAGCAATATTGCTTGTGAATATATCATAACTTCTGATAGAGAATTTTTTCAAGAAATTGGCACAGAGGAAACAAAAAGATATTTCAAAGAGGCTTACAATTTTGTTTGCAAATATAAAAATTTAGAAGAAAAATATATCATGTCTGCCAATGTACACCTAGATGAAGAAACACCACACATGCACCTTGTATTTATTCCAGTAGTACATACCAAAGATAAAAATGGAAATAACATTGACAAAGTTGCTTGTAGTGAGTTTTGGAAAGGTAAAGATAGTTACAGACAATTACAAGATGCCTTTTATACTCACATGATAGAACATGGATTTAAACTAGAACGAGGACAAGCTAATAACTCTGAACATGTATCTATTGAAACACTAAAGAAATTGACAGGCTTTAATGAAATAGATAATTTCTTAAAAACAGATTTTCCAATACCTCTTGAAATAGAAGAAGTTCCAGATTTAATTAATTCTAAATATGCACATGAACAAATTATAGAGCCTTTTAAAGAAGAAAACTTGAAACTTATTGAACAGAATATTTATCTACGAAGAAATCTATCAATGATTACAGAACAAGTAAAATTATTAGATAATTGTGAAAAGGAAAATAAAAAGCTAATAAAAGAAAATCGTAAATTAATCAAAGAAAATAAGAGATTGCTAAAAGATATTGATTTATTTGATAAATTATTGTCTACTTTGCAAAACACAGTAAATAAATTGATTTCATGGGTTAGTTCTGTATTTAAAGTTACAGAAGAATCTCTTATTAATACCTTTGAAGATGAAACCAATACTTTTATAAATCCAATGGAGCAATTACTTTTTGAAGACAATAAATTAAAAGAAGAATTAGAAAATGCATACAATAATATTTTATAAATTTATACATTTAATAAATTAATAAACAAAGGGCTAAGATACGAATATCTTGCCCCTTGTTCATTAATTATAACTAATATATTACGCTGAAATTGTTAAAATTGCCGGATTTACCACTCCGTCGCCTTCATGATTATATTTTGAGTTGTGCTGCACTCTCAATTCTTCGCCATATATCCCATATATCGGACAAATTCTTGTCATGTTTAGCCATCAAGTATTCCATGTACTGTGCCCATAAGATTGTATAATCTATTACACAGTTACTGTAATCGTCTTTAGAGTTAATGGCTTTGCAGTTTTCCCATTCTTCCTGCTTCTTTTTATCTGCAATGGTAAAATCTGCATTTCTTTTCTGGAACTGTCTTACTTTCCAAACAACAGCCTTTTTTCTGTTCTCCTTTTTAAGGGATCTTGCATGATCTCTGACATATTCTGGTGAATTGTAATATTCCTGCATTTCCTTTTCCCATAAACCGCTGTACATATCACAACTTCTTTTGTACAGATACAATATTCGGTCAGTATTCTGCTCATCAACTCTTATAGAAAATTGATTGAACTCCACTTCTAAAGCTTTTACACCATAGAAATTTGAATACGGAACAAAAAATTTTTTCAGTTCTGCAACAAAGTCAAAAATAAGACCACCTGCTGAACTTTCAACAGTTACAATTCCATCTTTTATAGATGAAATGATGATGCTTTTCCTTGTATCAGGATTCCTAAACCACAAACTTTTTCCCCACTTGAATATTTCATCAAAGCGGAAAAAATTGGTATAAATCTCATACCGCATATTGGGTTTGTCGGAATCTCTAAGCGGATTTCGTTTCTGACAAGTCTGAGTGTCAACAGAAACTTCATTATCGCCATCCTTGTAGTCAGATGCTGACATTGCTTTCATGAGCATACAGATAATATCTTTTCTGCCTGTACTTCTCCCAATCTGCAAACGAATGTTACGATAATTCAGAATCACAGAATCTAAATTTGTAAAATTGCTTTTTCTTGAAAACATTCCAGATACTAATTCTGCAACCCTTGGAATAGTTTCTGTACAATCAATAGCAATCTCCATGACTCCATCTTCATAAGCTGTCACCTTGAATGCTGTTTCCGTCCAGTTACCTCCTATGTTAGGAAGAAAAACAGAAGCCTTAAAAACAAAACCTCCATCTACTGCAACACCCTCAAAGCTAATTGTTGTTACCTCTTTCCGTCCATTTCTCTTCATGATAAATTTCTCCTTTCAATATGTTATAATTATAGTTGTAATGCACTCTTAATAATGATATGCATAATTTAAAACTACTTAATAATATTATATATCAATTTTACATAATTTTCAAATTTTTTTCATTTTTTCAATTAAGGCGGTTATCACTTACTGTGCTAACCACCTTTTTCCATTATAAAATTTCAGTTTATTGTCAATTACAGAAATGGCATAAAGTAGATATATCAAGGAGCATAATCATTTTATACATTTCTTTCATTGACAATGTCCTTTGAAGATACTTTTTAGAAAAAAGGGAAAAAAAACGGAATTGTTTTTCTTAATGTTTGATATTATACTTTAGTTATTCTTTAATTTTACTTTAGTTTTATTACTTTTCCTTATTATTACTATGCCCAAAAGTTGTTAGTAAATTTTTGACTAACTACAAAATAGTAGTTTAGTGATACATTGTCAATGAAGAAAATTTATAAAATGATTATTCTTGCAAAGTCTTACTTCTTTATGCAATTTTCGGAATTGTACAATGTGATTTTATTTTACAATATGGTAATGGTGTTTAACGCAATATTGGTTAAACACCTTACCTGACAGAAAAAAGGAGTGATTTTATGTGCAATTCAAATAAAAATAAGATAATTCAAATGTATTATACTGAACATTTAAGACCTACAGATATAGCAAAAGCACTTAATATTGATAATGGTTATATTACAAGAATTATTAAACAAGATGAAAGATACCAAACGGAAAAAGAACAAAGAAAGCAAATTAATAAACAAAAGAATAAAGAGAAAACAATTGCTTATATAAAAGAAATTAGACATTCACAAAAAGAGGAATATGAAATTTTACAATATCAGTTAACAATGGATTCAAAATTGAATCTAAAAATTCTACTATTTCTAAAATTAATTTTAGAAAATACAACTCTAGTGCATATAACTACAATAGTAATAAAAAACAATTTGAGTTAGATAAATCTATCAATGCTCCTTATTGTTTTCCTAAAGTAATAAAATATTAATTTTTTTATTAAAGCCAAAGGGCTTTATTTTTTTCTTTTCACAAATACAAGTCCTTTAGAATACAGTAAAATAGGAGGATTTTGTATGTGTGAAAAAGTGAATTTTAATGTAATAGAAAAGAATAAAAATAGCAATATAGAAGATATTGTGAAAAGTATAGAAACAATTGTTAATAAGCTAATTGTAAATGAATTTACTAATTGTATTGATTAAGTCTACTTATTTTTGTATAATGTGCTTGTACGAAATGAGTAGTTATACGATTGGAGGTATAACTATGAGGGTTGCTATATATTGCAGACTTTCTCGTGAAGATGATGACAAACTTCATGAAAACGATGAAAGTGAAAGTATCCAAAATCAAAAATCTATGCTAATTAATTATGCAATAGAAAAGAGTTGGGATATTTATAATATTTACTGTGATGAGGACTATTCTGGAATCGACAGTGAAAGACCTGAATTTAAGAAATTATTAGCTGATAGCGAAAGCCATAAATTTGATATTGTGTTATGCAAAACTCAAAGTAGATTTACTCGTGATATGGAAATTGTTGAAAGATACTTACATAACAAATTTATTGAATGGAACATACGATTTGTAAGTCTTGTAGATCATGTTGATACATTAGATAAAGGAAATAAAAAATCAAGACAAATTAATGGTTTAGTTAATGAGTGGTATTTAGAGGATTTATCAGAAAATATTAGAAAGACATTTGACAGTAAAAGAAAACAAGGATTACATATTGGCTCTTTTGTATGCTATGGCTATAAAAGAAGTCCAGAGAATAAAAATAAGCTTGTTGTTGATACAGAAGTAGCTGAAGTTATTAAATTAATATTTAATCTTTATGAACAAGGAAATGGTGTTACAAAAATTGCGATGGATTTAAATGATAAAGGAATTTTAACACCTACTAAATATAAACAATCACAAGGGATTAACTTTAAAAATCAAGGCAAAAATATTGACTATTGGTGTGAATCTACAGTTAGTAAAATCTTGAAAAATGAAGTTTATATTGGTAATTTAGTACAAGGTTATAATAAGAAAGTAAGCTACAAATCTAAAAAAATGGTGAATCAACCTAAATCAGAATGGATTATTGTAGAAAATACTCACGAGCCTATTATTACTAAAAAGCAATTTTATAAAGTTCAAGAAATTTTTAAAAGCAAAACAAGAAGATGTAAAAATGGTGAAGTTCATTTATTTGCTAATAAACTTGTATGTTTAGATTGTGGGACAAAGCTTTATAAGTGCAAAAATGATAGAGATTATATCTATTTTTCTTGTAAAAGTTCTAAAAAATTATATGGAACTTGCACTCCACATTCTATTGGCTATGAAAATCTTAAAAATTTAGTAACTGAAAGAATTAGAGATAAAATTTTAGCATTTTATAACTTTGATAATATTTCTGATGATTTATTTGTTTCGACTGATAACTTAAATAAAGCTCAATTACTAGAAAACAAAAAAGAAACTTTATCTAAAGATATGGAAAACATTAATAAAGCGATAAAAGAATTATATTTAAATAAGGTAAATGGAAAAATTCCAGAAGATGTATTTGAAGATTTAAATGCCTCTTTCCTATCTGATAAATCAACAAAACAAAAAGAACTATCAAAAATCGAAAATGATTTATCAAATTTAAAGGAAAAAGAATTAAACAGTAAATTTATAAAAGAACAAAAAGAAAAAATAATTAAGCACTTTAAAGATTTTAAAGAACTTAATTATGATATTGTTAATAGCTTTATAGATTATATTGAAATTGGAGAAAAAGACAAGAAAACAAATTCACAAGATGTTGTAATTCATTGGAATTTTTAAGCAAAACTATAGTAATTTTAGGCTTTTTATGGTATAATAGAAAAGTAATTGAAAAGGAGAAAATGCTAATATGTGTAATATTTTGAATATTTTAAGAGAACAAAAAGAAATGGGATTAAAAGGTAATTTATACCATATAACTCAAGTTAATTTTGCATATAATACAAACCATATAGAAGGAAGTACATTAACTGAAGAACAGACAAGGTATATTTATGAAACAAATACTTTAGTTTTAGAAGATGGAAATTCACAAGCTAAAGTAGATGATATTATTGAAACCTCAAATCATTTTAAATTAGTAGATTATATGTTAGATGTAGCAGACAAAACTGTAACAGAAACTATGATTAAAGAATTTCATAAAATACTAAAAACTGGAACATCTGATGAAAGAAAATCCTGGTTTAATGTTGGAGATTATAAAGCCTTAGCAAATGAAGTTGGTGGAAATGAAACATCTAATCCAAAAGATGTAGCTAATGATATGAACAAATTATTAAACTGGTACAATTCCTTAGAAAAAGTAACATTTGAGGATATTGTAAAATTTCATAGTGATTTTGAAAAAATACACCCTTTTCAAGATGGCAATGGTAGAGTTGGTCGTATCATAATGTTTAAAGAATGTCTAAAAAATAATATTATTCCATTTATAATATTAGATAAAGATAAACTATTTTATTATAGAGGTTTAAATGAATATCAACATGGTGGCGAAAAAGGTTATCTTACAGATACTTGTTTAAATGCACAAGACCAATACCAAAAGTTAATTGAAAAATTTATTGGAGATTTGAAATAATGAAATCAGAATATATTATTGAACAAAATGTCATTAATCCATTATATGAGAACACTTATAGAGATATTGCTTTCGATTTAACAAAAGAATTGGACAACCCTATAATAATAAATAGAATTGTACTTATATTAAGTAGCCAAAGTTTTGGATTTAGTCCAATAACATTAAAGAGCATTCATAAAGAATTATTTAAAAATATTTATACTTTTGCAGGCAATTACAGAAGTGATCTTATAGAAATAAATTTATTTGAGCTTTTTAATAAAGAAAAAAATATTGATTATTCTCAAATAGAAAAAGAAAATATATTAAATCATATTATAAATTTTCATTATGAACTATTAAAGCTAAATCCATTTATAAAATATAATACTATTACAATAAATATTTTTTTATTAAAATACTTACAATATTATGGATTTATAATAACAAAAGAATTATATAATAAATGTAAATTAAATAAGCAGGATTAGGATATATTACAAACCCACCCCATGGTCTGTATAATATGCACTTAGTCCTGCTTTTTCAATTTCTTCTATTGTTGCATCTTTTGTTAATTGGTGTACTATAGTTCCAACAATTTCTAAGTGTGCTAATTCTTCGGTTCCATGATGTTGTCACTTAAAAAAAATTTAGTGCTATTGACTGTAAAATAGAAAAAGTTCACTTGGTGAACTGAACCTAGTACACTAAGTGAACTTACTAATTTTATTTATTATTATTTTCATCTAAATATCTTTGATACATTTCATCCATACTAGAAATATATTGAGCATCTTGTTTTACTTTAAATTTTTCATATTCATTTTCTGCTTTTTCTATTGCTTCTTTATGAGATATAGAACCTGCATTATCTAATACTTTCTTTCTTCTAAATTTTAATAAATCGTCTGTTGCATCAATCCAATTTTGCATTGTCATGATATGTCTTTCTTTAGCTTCATCTTCAGCAAATACTATAAAGAAATTGGTTAAATCATTTAATTTTTTCAATTCTTCTTCATTTAAATAATTTTTAGCTATTGTTACATCATATTTATATATTAAACCATCTGGACTATTTTTCCAATTTGTAAGTCCCATGTGTTCTTTCTCTGCATTTGCTCTTTCATAAATTAATTCTGCTGCTGTATGTCCAGAAATAGCATAATGCAACTTGTTTTGAACGATTTTGAAAAATGTATATGCTTCTTCTGAATTCGGATTATAGTCAACTGCTGTTGCTATAAATAAATCTGTTATTTTTTGATAAGCCATTCTTTCACTTGTACGAATTGTTTTTATTCTTTCTAATAACTCATCAAAATATTGTGCATTTACTTTGCCACCCTTTAAAAATCTATCATCATCTAATGTAAATCCTTTTATCATATATTCTTTTATTAATTTATTTGCCCATGTTCTAAATTTTATAGCTGGTTTTGAATTTGCTCTAAATCCAATGGAAATTATCATATCTAAATTATAATAACTTGTAAAATACTGTTGTTTCCCATTGTTACCCATATGTGCAATTTTTGCACATGTGCTATTTTCTTCTAATTCTTTATCTTTATAAATATTATTTATATGTCTTGTAATTCCAGTTCTGTCTATTTTAAATAATCTAGATAAAGATTCTATATCGAGCCAAACATTTTCATCTTGTAACATAACTTCAACTTTAATATTATCTTCATCATCAGTATAAAATACAATATTATTTTCATTTCCGATTAATTTATTATCCATATAATATCAACCTCATTTCTTATTTGCAATATATTACCAAACATTCGTTCTTTTGTCAATTGCATTATAATTATTTTATAAAAAATAATAGCACACAATTTCAAATAATCTATAAAATTTTAATACACCAAGTGAACTAATATTAATTTTTTTAGTTCACTATTTTCAATTTCAACGAAGAATAGCGGGTTTGAGTTAGTTCACCCAATTAATTTTCACATCAAATTTGCTTAAAATTTTTGTTCTTTTATTAAATCTTGAAGGCTTGTCCTTCAATGTATGTATGCGATGTGTGAACACTCGCTTTCCTGCCCTCATTCTTAATGAGGTTTTAGCTTTAAATTTTGCTTATGTCTACTTAATAAATATGCTTATTGTTAAATTTCCTTTTTTATCTTTTTTCTTTTTATATCATGTTTATAAACTTCATAAATACCAATTAATAATAAAATTAAATCGCCTAAAACCATAAACCAACTTTTATAATAAATATAATATGAACCATAAAATATTCCAGTTGTTATTCCAGAAATTCTAACTAATTTCATATCTGACTGCCATAAACAATATGTTCTAATCATTGAACCTATTGTTGGTAATAGAGAAATCCAACCTGCCCATGATAAATAACAATTTATTATAATTATACTTTCAAAAAATAATAAAACAATTAAATATACTAACTTACTAAACTTTTCTTTGTTGATGAATATAAATGTCCTTATTAAATTTATTATACTTAATATTGCGCCTGTAAAAGCTGATATAATAAAATCATATACCGCTTCAAAAAAGCAATTTAATGATTGTACATATAGTGATTTTTTTCTATCTTTAATACATATACTTACAAATAATGCTACAAATGCTAATATACTAAATATCATTTCTTTTACTCCTAAAACTCATATTCTCTTATTTCACAATTTCTTAAATTTTCTGGTGGTAATTCTCCATCTTTATCTATTCCATAAAAATATGCTTCAATAGCTCTGGCTGTTCCACTGTGTGTTACTAAAAGAATTGTATTGCTTTTATAGTTATTCTTTATCTCTTCTAATAGCTTGTTAATTCTATTACATAGTTCTACTACTGGTTCAATTTTCATTTTACTTTCATTTTTATAGTAATTGTAAATATCGCCTTCTTCTGTTTCACAATCTTCTCCTTCAAATTCTCCTAAATCCCTTTCTATAAGTTCCTTTCTATAAATTATATGTAAATTCTTATCTTGATTAATAATTTCTGCTGTTTTCTTTGTTCTTTTTAATGGTGAACACATAATTAAATCTATATTTAACATATTAAACTTTTCTTTTGTTTCATATGCTTGTTTAATTCCTACTTCATTTAATTCAGTATCTTGTTTACCTTGTATTTTTCTATCTACATTCCAACTAGTTTGACCATGTCTAAGTACATATATTTTCATCTTTTCCTCCCTTTTTTATTACAATTCCATTTTTATTGATTACAAAATTTCTGTGAAATATCATATTTACAGTAATAAATTGATATAGTGATGATGTTACTTGTCCTATTCCTGTACAATATGGTGTTTTTAATAAGGACATTATCATTCTCAATATTCCAGCAAACAATTTATTAGCTGTTACTTTTATTTCATACTTTTCTAACTGTAAATAACTTGTTTTTATACTATATATTGGATAAATTATAAAGTTAATTAATTCAAAACTTAAATAAATAGTTGTGATTTTAAAATCTAAATTATAATATCTTAAAGAGACTATAAGCATTATAAAAACAGTTGTAAGTAGAATACCTAATAATTTATATGCATTGATTTTATGATTTTTATAGTTAAATTTCTCTTTACTTATGTCTATTTTAGCAACTGTTTTTATAGCTTCAAATGAATCCCATTGTGTATCTGTTATTAATGCTACAAAATTTAATGCTAATATATATTTTTCTCCAAATTGTAATGCATTACTTAATCCAAATAAAAATATTAAGAAAAATAATATATTATTACATATCTCAACTGACTCATATCTTAAACAGTTTATAATATTTATTACAAACTTAAATCTTTTATATTGTTTTATTGTAACATAAGCAGTATATATCAATATCGTTATCAATGTAACAACTACAATTTGCATTTTACTTTTTAATATTATTGCAGATAATATCAATACTACAAAATTTAACAAATTCAATTGCATACAATACTTATTTGCTAATTTTTCTTTATCTTCAAAATATAATTTTTCTAATACAAAAGAAAATATTAATTGTATGTATAGTTGAAAAATAGAATATAAAGCAAATTCTTTATAAACCTCATAATCCATATTCATAAACTCTATATATTTTCTTACATTAATTGCAAATATTCCAAATACAATAAATCCTACTATCATTCCTATTGTCATTCCTGACAAAACAGCATTATCATTTTTATCTTTTTCTTTACTTATATTAGCCCCTGTTGCAAATATACTTTTCATTAATGCCCATATAAATTGCAAAGGATATGTTAGTGTAAACACATTTACTAAATTTTTATCTACTAGTAATCCTAACATAAACCATGAAAGTATTGGTATTAGTGAAAATATTGCAGAATTAAAACTTATTCGTAATAATCTTTTCATCGTTTTCTCCTATTCTTCTATTTTATACCATAAATCAACAATTTTTCATAGTGTTTTGTCAATATTTATAAAACATATTTATCCTTACATTTGCTTAATTGTTACAAAATCTCGAATAAAAATAATGTCAAGAGCGAACAAAGTGAGTTTATTTACTCTTGATATTATTTTTATTCGAGATTAAAATTATCTTTACAAATAGAAAAAAGGGAAATAAAAGGGAATTGATTTTGTAAATCTCCCATCATATAATGGTAGCATAGAAAAATATAAATTTGCTCAAGACAAGTTTGTCTTGGGTATTTTTTTATGCTTTTTTCATAAATTTTAAAGAGGCGATTTATATGTTATTAGAAGAATATACTATTGAAAATACAAAGATAAAATTTTATGATGATTATATAGCAGAAAGTACTGCTACTCAAAAAGAATATATAGATAATATTATAATTAATTTAATAAAAAAAATAAATCTTTCTTTGTTGTAATTTGTTACAATTACAGATATAATAAATGCAAGTTAAAGACAAGTTACAAGGAAAGGAGGAAATGTGCAAAATGGCACATATGCAATATATTTAAGAAAATCAAGAGAAGATATAGAAACTGAAAAATATGGAGAAGGCGAAACTTTAGCAAGGCATGAGAAGATTTTAACTACTTTGGCAGAAAAACGAAACTTACATATTTCAAAGATTTATCGTGAAGTTGTAAGTGGTGAAACTATTAGTGAAAGAAAAGAAATGCAAAAACTTCTTAAAGATGTTGAAAATGAAAAATGGACTGGTGTTTTAGTTGTTGAAGTAGAAAGACTTGCTCGTGGTGACACTGCTGATCAAGGTAGAGTTTCAAAAGCTTTTAAATATTCTCATACAAAAATTATTACACCTGTTAAAACTTATGACCCAGATAATGAATTTGATGAGGAATATTTTGAATTTGGATTATTTATGTCTAGGAGAGAATATAAGACAATCAATAGGCGTCTGCAAAGAGGTCGTGAAATTTCTATTTCTGAAGGTAAATTTGTTGGTAACATTGCTCCATTTGGATATGATAGAGTAAAGTTAAAAGATTCAAAAGGCTATACTTTATCTATTAATCAAAATGAAGCACCTATTGTTAAAGAAATTTTTAGGTTATATACTTTTGAAAATAATACTATAAATTCAATTGTAAAACAGTTAAATGATATGAATTTTAAACCTAGAATTTCTAATGAGTGGACTATATCTTCTGTGAAAGACATTCTTTCGAATCCTACCTATATTGGTAAAATTGTTTGGAATAGAAGAAAACAAAAAAAGAAAACGAAAAATGGACATATTATCATAAGCAGACCGCATAATCAAGATTATTTAATTTATGATGGATTGCATGAACCTATTATTGATAATAAAACTTGGGATTTAGTTCAGGAAAAAAGAAAACAAAATGCTCCAAAAGTAAAACATAGCCATCAAATTCAAAATCCATTAGTGGGATTAGTATTTTGTGAAAAGTGTGGCAAACCCATGCAAAGGAGACCTTATACCAAAGCTGATAAACCTGCAACACTTATATGTCCTAATTCAAAATGCGATAATATAAGTTCTAAACTTTATATTGTAGAAAATAAAATTATTGAAGCTTTAAAAATTTGGCTTGAAAATTATAAAGTAGATTATGAGGTTAGAAATAATTCGAATACTGACAATAATAAATTAATTGAAAAAACTATCTTAACCACTAAAAAAGAATTAGAAAAAGAAAATGCTAAACTTGATAAAATTTATGATTTTTTAGAAAATGGTATCTATAGTAAAGATGAATTTATAAATCGTTCAAAGTCTATAAAAAACAATATTCAAAATTTAGAAAACAAATTAAAAGAATATAATGAAATCCTAAATAAAAATATTGAAATTCAAAACGAAAAAGAAACTATGATACCTAAATTAGAAAATGTAATTGATTTATATGATAAGTTAGAATCTGCTGAAGATAAAAATATTTTATTAAAAAGCATTATTGCTAAAGTTACATATCTAAAAACAGAAAAATCAATAAAAAAAGATTCAGACCCTACCAATTTTGAATTACATATATATCCTAAATTGCCTAAAATATAAAAAAGTCAAAAGCTCCAAAACTTAATTTGGAGCCCTTAACTGCTTTTTAGGAAAAATCATTTCCAAATCGCCTTAGAAGCCTCCATACATGCCGCAATGATAATTTTTTCTACTTCTACACAAAATGGATTATATTCACCGTTATCAGTGATATATCCATCAAGATATAGAACTTCCGATTCTTCTGTCAGAGTAGGGCGTTTTAAAATCAAGCTTGCTTCTCCAATCTTACTAGCTAAACGTCCAAAGCCGCCACCATACATTGCATGGATATTATCAAAGCTTGCACTACCATCAAGGATGCTTACCTTGAAAGAAATAGTATTATCAGAAAAAGCTACTACAATGGGCATACAATTCATCATACTGTCACACTTTCTACTTGCTAATTGGCAAGATTTAAAATAAAAATTTTTTAGTTGCTAATACAAGTATAACACATTTTACATAAAATAGCAAATTAAAAATCTAATATTCTACAGTCAATAGCCAAGATTGTAATTCTTGTCTTTAGCTATTGACAACATAATGGAACTCATTCTTCAGTACCAATATCATTCAAAATAGCCTTAGCCTTTTGATCAGGCATACCAAATCTTTGAGACAAATATCTTAAAGAAGCTGCAAGTTCTCCATCAGGTCCACCATATTGAGAAATAATAACTTTTGCAAGTTTTGGGTCTTTACATTTTATTTTAACTGGATATTCCAACATTTTATCATAAGTCCACATTAGTTCATTCCTCCTTCCCAAGGCCAGTTTTCGTTTTGTTTGGAGGAACTATTTATTTATACAATTTTTATATCCATATTTATTATTAAGTGGATATAAAATGGGCTTCAAATGGATATTTTGACAGGCCTCTAATATGCTAAAAATAAGTCAAAACTCAAAAAAAGTTGTTTGGAGTTTTGAAGATACATATTATTTTATCATTTATATTTTAAACACTTTTCTTCTAATAGTTTAAAATTACAGCTTAAATCTTTATAAAATTTTGATACTTTGCTCTTTTTGTTATTACTAACTATATTATAAATTTTGGTAGCTTTATCTATAATTTTCTGCTTATGTTCTGGTTTATTTATATACGAATATTGTTCAGAAAGTAGTCTTTTGTATCCATAACTCTTATTTTTTATATCTAATAGATAAACACATTCTTGAGGTACTGGAATCATATCTGAAAATCTTATAATTCCTAAATCACTTTTTGTTTTCTCATTTACAATCTTAAAGAAAGTTAAATTATTTTTATATGTTTTATGCTTTTGTTTTGGCGAAAATAAAGGTGCAAAATAATAATGTTCTTTTACTACAAGAACAACTCCAATATATGGTCTTTTTTCATTTTTATTATAAGCAATATGTTTATCAAATTTGCTTAAATATTCTATGTAATTATCATCTATTATATAAAAATTTAATTTTCCTATTTTTAATTGCTTTCTATTTTTCATATATTCCTCCATTTACAAAGATATGGGGATACTTTTTAGTACCCCCATAATTTTTAAGGAAACTCGTTTATAGTTTAATCTAAAGGCTCGTTTCTAACCTAATGTTAAATAGGATATTCGTTTATAGGATTCACATCCTAAAGGCTCATATCTAACCTAATGTTAAATTACACTTATTTATGAATTTAATCAAAGGTTCAGTGTTACCTAGTTTATTTGATAAATTAATTTATCAATATTATTATATTCATTATATACTTTTTTATTTGTTAAATCAAGAGTTTTTGTTAAAATTCATACAAGAAGTGGATATAAAATAGCCTTCAAATGGATAGCTTTAATATATCCACTTGGGGGTTTTTTTGGTATCTTTAAAGTGGATATTTTGAGAGGCTTCTAATATGCTAAAAATAAGTCAAAACTCAAAAAAAGTTGTTTGGAGTTTAAAGGGTATGATACAGGAAAAGGAATTTCAACAAAATTAAGTGTGTATATTGTTTTATGTTTTGATATGGATATGTGGCTGATTAAATTTAATGTAAAAATTTGTTGAAGATACTGATTTTTTATGATAATATACTATCAAGTTTTCTTTAAGAAATTAGGAGAATAGAAATGATATTTAGCATATTAGCATTTATAGCATTAATAGTAAGTATTTGTATAAAAGAAAGAAAAAAATCATTAATAATTCAATCGATAAACTGTTTATTTGAAGCAATTTATGGTTTTATTATTTATGCATATACAGGAGCACTTTTAAGTGTACTTAATTTTATTAGAACGTTCTTGTTTATAAATAAATCAAAATTTAATAAGACAATTTATTTATTAATTTTATTACTTTTTGAGAGCATTATTATAATTAATTGCATATTAACTTGGAATGGCTACATTTCATTATTACCAACTATTGGTTCTATCATTAGAACATATTGCTTATGGCAATCAAACATGAAATTAGTTAGAGTATCTGGAATAACAACAGGAATATTATATGGATCATACTATATTTATTATAATAGTTGGTTTATGGTATTAGGAGATTTTATCTTATTAATTACTGGAATTTATGCACTATGGCAAAATGATATAAGGAGGAAAAATAAAAATGAAATTATATGTAATTAGACATGGATTAACAAAGTGTAATGTTGAGAAAAAATATAATGGAAGATATAATGAAGATATTATTGAAGAAGGAATAAATCAAGCAATAAAAGCAAGTCATATTGTGAAAGATTTAAATATTGATTTAATTATTTGTTCCCCTATGAAAAGAACAAAACATACTATGGAATTAGTAAATGTAAACAACATAGAAGTAATATATGATGATAGGTTAATGGAAAGAGATAATGGAAAACTTACACTAACTAAAATAGATGAGTATTATGATAATGAATACTATAATTATTATTCAACAAAACCAATAGAAGGACTTGAAACACTACCACAACTATTTAATAGAGTTCATTCATTTTTAGATGAAATTAAAATTAAATATAACGATAAAAATATATTATTAGTTACTCATGGAGCTGTTGCAAGAGCTATACAATTTTATTTTGAGAAAATGCCAGAAGATGGAATGTTGCTAAATGTGAGTGGACAGAAAAACTGTGAAATAAAAGAATATGAACTGTAATAATTATCAAAACAGCATCCTTTGACAACTATGTTTAAGAATGCTGTTTTGTATTGGATAACTAATATCCGTTGGATTTAATGGTTTCCGTTGCTACAGATTTTCAGTGAAAGAACATAAAAAGGCTTTCCATAGTTATTGATTAATCTGTGCTTACAATCTTTTCCGCACATCTCAATTCTGCCATCAGGGAAAATATAGAATTCTCTTATTTTCTTAGTCTGTTTTCCGTGATTAACTTCTTCTTCGTGTCCATGCCAGTCAATTACCAGTTCTTCAGATTCTACATACATATACTCAAATTTATGAACTGTATGTTTGTAGTAAAATTCTCCTACCCTCTGGTACCATACTTCTCCCAGTACAATATCATCATTGTCTTTTTTTGCCCACATGTGACTTTTAGGATTACATTTAAGAATACACTCCAATTCATCCCAAAAGCTTGAATTAGCTCCTGCACTAAAATAACATTTATTGCCCTTTCGCAATTTGCGAATTTCATTAAGGCGTTTCATGTCAAATGGTTGCAAATCTTTCCGATGTTGTTGCATAAGCATTACCTCCAACTTTTTTGTGCTACTTTAACTAACTGTTACTATATAATTATAGCATAAATTGATGTAGTTTTCAATTAATTTGACATAAAATTTTCTATATTTTACCTTTTATATTAAAGTGGATATATTTTTCTTCCATAACCATTGAAAAATAAACCTTTAAAAAATTTACATGTATATATTTTCAAAACAAACAAAATATTATATAATTACTTTAGTAACAATTAACATGCAGATTGCTACTACAAAACTATATAAAAAAATAAGTAAACACATTTTGAACTAAAATGAATAAATATAAATTATCTTCGGACAATTTATATTTATTTTTTTTGTTCATAAACTTATGTAGAAGGTGATTCAATGCAAAAAAACACATTACAACCTAAAGTAACAAATATATATAATGAAAATGGCTTAACATTTACAGAATTAATGCAAGAATGGATAAATGAGAATTATTTTTTTTGGAATTTAAATAATGATAAAAATGAAATAAAATATAAAGGTATAAATAAATAGTTATCGTAAATTTAAACTCTAGGAAGGAGGCTAAATGCAAGAGTTAAACTATAACTTTCCCCCTGCTTATTTTAAAGTAGGAATTTACACAAGGCTTTCAAGAGAAGATGAAAAAGACAAAGAATCTGAAAGTATTGACACTCAAAAAAAGTTACTAACAAACTATATAAAAAGTCAAGGTTGGACTTTATTTAAAATATATGTAGATGACGGTTTTACTGGTACAAATTTTAACAGACCAGATTTTAAAAATTTAATAAATGATATTGAACTTGGCAATGTAAATTTAGTAATTACAAAGGATTTATCAAGACTAGGTAGAGATTATATTGAAACAGGCTATTATTTAGAAAAATACTTTCCTTTAAAAAATGTACGATATATTGCTTTAAATGATGGAATAGATACATTTGATAATAATAATACCAATAATGATATGACACCTTTTAAATCTGTTTTTAATGATATGTATGCAAAAGATATTTCTAAAAAAGTTCGCTCTAGCCTCCTTACTAAAGCATCTAGTGGACAAAATATCAAATCTTTCTTACCTTATGGATATAAAAAAGATGAAAAGGACAAGAACATCGTTTTAGTTGACTATGAAGTTTCTCCTATTGTTCAAAAAATATTTGAAATGTATTATTCTGGAAACAATAAAACGGAAATATGTAGATATCTAAATAACAATAAAATATTAACACCACTTGCCTATAAAAGAAAAACTACAAACTATTTTAATCCAAATAATAAAACAAATTTATGGAGTACAACCATGATTTCTAAAATTCTAAGAGATAGAATTTATATAGGTGATTTAGTACAACATAAATATAGCAAATTAAATTATAAAACGAAAAAAATTATTGATGTACCAAAACAGCAACATATTATTATTCAAGATAACCATGAAGCAATTATTGATAGAAATATTTTTAATAGTGTTCAAATTATGCTTGATAAAAAATCAAATGAATGGAATTACTCCGCTTCTTTTCCACATTTATTACAAGGGCTAGTTTTATGCAAAAAGTGTAAGTCAAAAATAACCTATAATAAAAATCATGGAAAATATTTTAGATGTGTGTGTTCTTTTTATAAAAGAAATGGTAGCAAATTTTGTTCAAATATCCATTTAAGAGAAGCTGCTTTGATTAATAGTGTCATTCATAGTCTAAAAGAAAACATTGCTAATTTTCTAAAATATGATGAATTACAGTATATATGTCCCAACACACAAACAGATAATAAAAAATTGGATTATTTAGATTCTAAAATAGCTGAAAAAGATAATTTAATTCAGTCTTTATATGAGGATAAAGTAAAAGGAATTATCACAGAAGATTTATTTATTAAACTTTCTAAACAATATGAAACAGATAAAAGAACTTTACTAAATCGAGTTCAAAAAGAGAAAGATATTAACAAGAATATGATAAAAAGAGAAGCACTAATTGGTAATATTCAAGACCTGTTAAACTTTAATGAAAATAATGTAGATAGAAATTTGCTTTTAAAATTAATTGATAAAATAGAAATAGATGATAATAATATTGATATTTATTATAAATTTAAAGCCATTTAAATAAAAAGTTTATATATTTTTATTTGTAACTCCCAACTTTGTACAGTCTGTAATATCAGTTTGACAAATAATTAATATATATTTTAAAAGACTGTAAACTTGATGGTCCCTCCGAATTGTTACTGCATAAAAAATATATAAACTTTTAAAGCAAAATGGCTAATAAAGATTGTAAATTCACTTTGAACTTGCTATAATAAATACATAAAATTAAAGAAAGGAGCTGATATTTATGTCTGAAGCACAAATGCAAGCAATCAAAGATGTTATTAAAATGACACCAAGACTTAATGTAGAATGTTTAAATTCTGTTAAAATCTTAATGGAAAAAGCAATTGACTTTGAACTATTAAGACTAGAACCTACTGTCATTTTAGAAAACATGGATATTACAGAAAAAGTAATGTACTTAGATTATTTAACAGAAAGCAAAGATACTAAAGAAAAAGAACTAAAAAATGCTGTATCTTTTGAAGAAGTACTAAAAAGAGAGGGGTTGACTTATGATGATTTACAAGATAAAAATTAGACCAAAAGCTCTCAAATTTATTGAAAAACAAGATAAATTTCAAAGATTACGAATTTACAAAGCAATTTACAACCTGCCAAATGGTGATGTAAAGAAAATGGTAGGTTGTAAAAATGAATATCGACTTAGAGTTCGACGATTACCGTATTATTTATGAATTAAATCAAAATGAACTTATTATTTTAGTAACAAAAGCAGACAACAGAGGACAAGCCTATAAGTAATAATTTTTTAATTTTAAAATCTTTAAAATTAAACTCTAAATTAAATTTTATTCAAGCAGAGTTTAAATTTCTCCCAAACCAAACGAAACCCAAGGTTCTTCTAACCATCTCCACTTATTACAAGGGAAATAAATACTCAAAGGACCATAAACTTTTTGATATTTATCTTTTAATTCTTTCAATTCTTTACAATATTTTCTATGAAGACACAAAGCCTTATCATCATCTGGATGAGTATTTAAATACAAACCTAACTCTATAATAGCAAAATTATAACATTTTATTTGATTTAACATTTCTTCTTTTGCACAACAATCAATTGTATGTTCCATTTGGCAACTACAATCATTTTGCATATTATTCATAATATAATTATCATTGTTGTCATTACAACCACAATTTCTATTTTCTTCTATTGACATTTGTTACAGCCCTCCTTTATAGTATTTGTCTCAGCAATAAATTCATTTTCTCTCATACTTTGGCATGGCATATATGGACTTACTAATTCTGGAAAAATTGTACCCATTTTTAGTCCAACACAAGGTTTAAAGGTTTTATCCATATATTGTATAGGTACATAACTTTGACCTAACATTGGATTTTCTGGAAATACATTGTATTCTTCATCAAATCCACATTCACAACAATCAACATATCCTTTATTTGTACATTGTGAGTTTGCTTTTGCACAAGATTCTTCAATTATTTCTGACTCACATGAATTATTTTGATAGTCATTGTTCATACAATAACATTTTCTATATCTTCCAAACATATTATTTTTCCTCCTTTACTTTCATTATATGAGTTAATTCGACATTTGTTACTTACAATTATATAAAAAACATTTAATTTATTTAATGTTACTACATAATGGTTTGCAAAAAAATAAAGCCGTCAAAATACTTATATATAAATGATTTTTTAATATTAAAGGCTCATTACATAATTTAAGAAAATCTAAAAAAGGATATCGAACAATATAATATAGATATTGATGAATTTTATCTTGTATTTAGAGATGAGTTAATAAAAGATTTACAAAAAAATAATGACATATTTGAAACCGAAAAATAAAAAGTATAAAAAAGGGGCTGTAAAAAAAGTCCCAACGAAAAATGAGATTTGAGTTAGAATTTTAACT
>CAOSZT010000021.1 GCA_948528155.1 uncultured Clostridia bacterium
TCAAATTTGTAAATTTAAAGATTCAAAATCTAAAATTTCAAATTATAAGATTTAAAAATTCTAAAATCAATTTTTAAATCAATTTTTTCTAAAATTATTTTTTAATTTTCGCTATTAACTTTGCACAAAATTTTTTCAGGTACAAAGTTAAATATTTTTTATTTCAAAATAATTATTTTTATAATAACTTTTTTCTTGACTACCCCTCTCTCCTACTCTGCCATTCTTTTTAGCAAAGTAAATTTTATATAACATTAAATTTCCTTTCAGAATCCTTATTTTTATTAAATAAACCGTCTTTAATAAGCAATTTGCCTATTTCTGGTAGATTATCAGTATTATTAGCCTTGCTATCAACTTGCTCTGCTTGTGATGCAAGTACTTGTTCATAAGTATATTTAAGTAAAGCTATTTTCTCTTGTCTTGTATCATCTGTAGAATCCTTACTATTAAGCATAAACTCTAAATTGTAACCATATAATTCTAAACCTCTTAAAATGATTTCTACTTGACCATCTAATAAATTAAGTTCTACAGAGTGAATATTATTTGTATCAAAATTAACATCTTCATTCATAATTTTTCCTCCTTTCGTGTTTTAAGCTGTAAATGCGAGTGCATCAGCCATTTTAAATTTAGCCATAGGGTGTTCTAACATTGCATTCATAACATCTTTATCGTGTAAGTGAGTGTATATTTCTGTAGTATCAACTTGAACATGACCTAAAATTTCTTGTATTGTTTTAATATCAATGCCATTTCTATACATTATAGTAGCACAGGTATGCCGCAGAGTATGAACTGAATATCCATCAATTTTTATACCAACTTTTTTATAAGCTCTCTGTATAGCCAGTCTAATGGCTCTAGGACATATTCTAACTTTTAAATTACTTAAAAACATAGCTTTATTGTCTTTTTTATTTTTTGCCATTATAGTATTTCGTACTTCTAGGTACTTTAATAATGCTTGTTTAGTAGATTCGTTTAAATAGCCAGTTCTTTCTTTATTTCCTTTACCTATAATAGTAAATCTATTATTATTAAAATCAAAGTCATCAATATTTAAGTTAGACATCTCTGAAACTCTAAGTCCACAATTCAAGAATACATGTAACATTGCATTATCACGTATTTGATTAACTTTTGTACTATTAGAATATAATCGTATTAGCTTTTTAGCTTGTTCAAGTGTTAAGTAATTAGGTAGTTTTAAATATATGTTTTTTTCGCAATTAATCTGCTTAAAAGGTTCTGTAAAAATGCTATGTTGAATATCATGTAAATACTTAAAAAATGCTCTTAAATGTTCAACTTTTACAACTCTTGAACCAATTTTGTAATGACTTTCAGCTAAGAAAAATATAAAACTATAAATATCACTATTAGATAAGAATCTTATATCATTTAAAGTAAATTTTGCTATTGTATCATATTTATTTTTATATTTATGTACATTGATAAAATCTAAAAATTGCTTGACTGTTACAGTCATACTATCTACATATAGTTTTGAATAGTTTTTTATTGCAATTAAATAATTTGATAAATCACTTATAAATTTTGGCATATTATTGTTTTCTTCCATTATACTTTCGCTCCTTCTCTTTCTAAAATACTTGATATTGTGCAATTTTCCATGATGTGTTTTAGTTTCTTATCTGAAACATGAGTATAAACTTCGGTTGCAGCTAAACATTTATGTCCTAGAATCTTCTTTAAAACAAAGATATCAGTATCATTTTCGTTGTACATCAAAGTTGCACTTGTATGTCTTAAAGAATGTGTGTGATAACCTTTTTTGCTTTCATCTAAAGTTTCTTTTAATTCATTAGAGATAATAGTTTGTACTGTTCTATTTGAAATACGTTTCTTTTGTTCACTTATAAATAGGGCATCAAGGTCAATATTATCTTTTCCTAAAGGTGGTCTAACTTTCATGTAAGATTTTATAGATTCACAAACTGCATCATTTAAGTAAATTATTCTTTCTTTGTTACCTTTACCACGAATTTTAATTGTTTTCTCACTTTTATCCATTTTAATATCAGTAAGGTTTATTCCAGTAAGTTCTGAGAGTCTTAAACTGCAATTAAGAAATATACATGTAATTGCATAATTTCTAATTTTATGACGTTGATCAGATTTTATAACATTAGATAAAAGTTGTTTGCTTTCAGTTAGGTTCAAGTGCTTAGGTATTCTTTTTTCAACTGTTGCAGTTTTCATTCCTAATGATGGATTTCCAACATTTAAGTTATTTATATCTAAATATTCAAAAAACCTTTTAGTAGATGCTAGCTTTCTATTTCTTGTTTTAGGACAGTTATTCAAAGTATAATTTAAAAATCGAATAAATCTATGTAAATCCTCTGATGTAACATTGTTTATATCTTCCATTGTTAAATCATCTATTTGTATATTTTTGAATTCTTCAGCTGTAATTGTATCTAGTTTCTCTTCATCATATAAAGTAAGTTTTAAAAATCTAAATAAGGTTCTTAAATCAAAATATGATTCATCAATCGTTGTTTTTGCTTTAAATGATATGTACCTTTTATATTTTAAATAGTTATTTAAAAATTCTGGATTTTGTTTTTGATATATTAAAAAAGACATTACTAATTCCTCCTCATAAATTTGTTTTTACCATAAGCAAAATACCTTTTGCTTATGGCTCGAGTTTAGCATTTGTCTTTTGTAATGACAAAGGTGCAAATTCTAAAGTTTGAAAGAATTTGCACCCTTGACAATATTATTTATTTATGTATTTGTCTGCTTGTATTTCAATATCATTTGGCTTAAATAAATCCATAAGTGTAAGTATATAACTGTAAAACAACTTATTTGATATTTCTAAATTACCAGTATTTTTTAAAAACTCTCTTGCGACAATCCCATAAGATGCAATTTGTTTCCTAGTTAAGCATTCTATATTATTTTCTTTAGTTATTGCCTCATCTTTGATTTTGATTTCATCTGTATGTATTCTACCAATATCTAATGCAATTATTAATGCACGATCTACAGCTTTAAGTTCAGTAATATTTAAAGTTCCAATGTAATATTTAAGTCTTGATTTATCAATAGCTCTGATTTGTTCTACTAATATAATAGATTTTTTAGGTAATCTCTTTTTAATTGGTTGTAATTCAACATGAGTTGGTAGTTTAGCTTTTACTGTAACTTTGCTTGTAATAGGAGCTATTATTATTGTAGGACTATAATTGTTTCCTAAATTATTTTGCAATATTACAACAGGTCTAATACCTGCTTGTTCACTTCCAATAGGTTGTTCTTCAACATCAGCATAATATAATTGTCCTCTATTTATTACATCTTCCATGCTTTACACTTCCTTTCCCATTTTGGTAATTTCTAAAATATTTCATTTGCTCATCATCTTCAATTTTTCTTTCTTCGTCAGTCTTGCACATATCAGCACCTACAATCAGTAAATACATAACAATAGTAGTAATTCCAAATAGAATCATAATTACTAATAATGTTATTAATGCAATTTTATCTATATCCATTACTTGTCCTCCCTCTTTTTTAGTATGTAGGGCTATCTACTAAAAGACAGCCCTTATATCTTATTTTTATTATTTGCCTTTTAAACTCCCTCCACTATTCATTAGATTGCAATTTGCTAAATCGCTCATAGGACTTCCACCTACCTGTTCAACAGGCTTGTACTCATTGCTTGCGACGGCTCATAAGAAAAGCAAATTAGCTTTTTCAACTTCAACGCTCGAACTGTGACTGTACAAAAGTATCATTCCACTAAATATCTTCGCCTTACTGGGTGCTACCCAATATTTAAGTTTTGGCTCTGAATCCAATTTAAACTAGCTCCTTTTAGTGGTGTATCTAATGAATCTTATTTAATTGTCAAAGTACTTATGGGGACTTATTTTCGAGTCCCTCTAAAGTACAAAGGCAAAATTAAATCTCAAAAAATCACACTTTTTTTAAAATTTTTTTAATTTTTTTATTTTTCTTAAAGTGGTAAACTTTTCAATGCTATTAAATACAGCAGTTTCAACATAATAATGACAATCTTCATCATGTTGACGATTAATAGTTGAAGTATTAACTATCAAGTCATTAAACTTTAAAATAATTTCCCACTTAGCATTTGTGTTGCCATTTGTAGCAAGATCAATTAATTTAAACAATTCCATATCCTCATTACTTAAACTCATAGTTAGTCCTCCTTTAAATATTTTTTGAATTTATTTACAGCCCTTGATTTTATAGTAGTTACATTAGTTTCAGTTATTTTAAACTTTTTTGAAATACTATTTACACTATAATTATTGCTATATAGAATTAAAACATTTTGTTCCTTTTTAGATAGTTTCCTAAATGCTTTTGCATATTTAGGATTTGTAAAACTATCTCCTGCATTGTCTATATGTATTTCGGCAAAAAGAAAACTGTCGTTATTTTCACTTGACAACGACAGTTCCTTTTCTACAAGCTCACTTAAAGACACAATTTTATACTTTTGAGCTTTTAATTTTTTGGCATAGTTAATCGCAGCATGATTTGCGACGAGCTTAATATAAGCCTTAAATGAATTGATGACTTGTTCAATTTCTTGTTCTGAGTATTTTTCTACATTCATAAAAACACCTCCTATCTAGGACATCCAGTCCGTAGATAAGAGGTGTATTAAATTCTTATGTA
Source organism: uncultured Clostridia bacterium (assembly GCA_948528155.1). Taxonomy (GTDB): domain Bacteria; phylum Bacillota; class Clostridia; order TANB77; family CAG-508; genus CAG-269. Next base: position 4,696 of record CAOSZT010000021.1, read on the forward strand.
TTTACTATAACCTATATAATATTAAATTAAACCATATATAATATCCCTCCCATAACAAAATAATTTATATTCTTAATAAATCATTAGTAATTCAAATATTTTCATAAGTAAATACTACCTCATTATTACAGACTATTTTGTCCTAGTAATATTTTATAGGTTTTATGTTTACAAATGTGAAAAATAGCGGAAACTTACAAAAATTTACAGCTTTTTGTCATATCCTGTCGAAAGATTATCACTCATCGATAAATTCACTGCCTACTGCCAAAATCATTGAAATTTAGGCGTTTTTGTGATATAATATTATTAATAATTATCATATTTAAGTTATGACTGACTCTAGTTTTTTTTAATTTTTACAAGGAGGGAGGAAGCTATGAATGACTGAAAATAACAAAAATTTTGCTAAGGAGGATTTGGAGGAAAAACAAATTAGAAATCTGCTCTATGATTTGTACTTTAATATTACAACAAAGGGATATATTTATGTTATTGAAGGTATTAAGTTAGCATACAATGACAGAGAATTATTATATCCGATTAAAAATTTATATATAGAAATAGGAAAAAAATACGATAAAAATTTTGAAGAAATATATAGGAGCATAGCTATATCAGTAGATGGAATGAATAAACGAATACCTACTGATGAGTTACGCTCCTTTTTCCATACTGATTATATTAAGGTTTCTACCAAAGAGTTCTTAGTATCAATAGTAGATTATTTTTTAGATGAGTAATTAAAACGTTTAATTTTGAAAAGAGCCAACTGGCTCTTTTCAAAAGCTCTGATACAACGTATTTATTTATTTTCATTAAATTTATATTTTGAACTTTCTTCCGTAATTAGATCAATAACCTCATCAACAGCATATAGAATTTTGTCATTGCTTATAGGTTTAATTAATACTCTAACAACGCCTAGCTCGTTACATTTATTTAATAATATAGGATCAGCATCTCCTGTAATTATAATGAATTTTGGTATATAATCTAAATTAGAATCATGTATTTTCTCTATTACATCTACTCCATTTAATTTAGGCATTTTATTATCTGTAATAACTATATCGGGATTTTGCTCTAATATTATGTCGTATTCTTCTTGCCCATCATAAGCTAAGCCTATAATTTCAATTTTTTCATTTTCTGAGAGAGTCCTTTCATAACTTTTTGCTATTATTTCAATATCATCTGCCACCAAAACCTTTAATTTTCTCATAAATATTTTACCACCTTTTTAATTTAAACTGGGGTTTATAAATATGTTCAATTTTGATCATACTATATTCATAAACTCGTGCGTTTATAGTATAGCAAAAATTTGTTATAAAATCAACAAAAATATATTATTTTGGTGGAGGGTAGCCATGAACAATACAAGGAGAACTGAAACGGGCAGTTTAAATGTTGTAGCTGAACGTATTAGATATTATAGAGAACATCAAGGCTTGTCATATCAAGCATTATCAGATAAATTGATGTTATATGGAATAGATATACACAAACAAGCAATTTACAAAATAGAAAAAGGATTAAGAACAGTTGTAGATTATGAACTATGTGGATTTGCTAGATGCTTTGGAGTTACTGTAAATGACTTGACTTGTGATTATTTTGATAAATTGAAATAAAAGATTGAAAAGGATTTCTTGAAAGAAACCCTTTTTTACTTAAAAATTAATCTGTATATCTAGTATTGGTATATGTGTATTATTTGATTTGAACCATATATGTTTTAATTTCTTCTAAGAATTCTTTTAATTCTTCATTATTTGGTGAAATATAAGTTGCTATTCTATCTTCTTCATGTTTACCAGTATTATATACAATTTTATAACATATTGTTGAATTATCACTATCGCTTGTTTGATAATTATCATATATTCTTTTTACATTTATTTTTTCACTTAATTTACCTTTTGTTCTATTATATAAATTTAAAGGATATTCCACTACTACATTACCATTTTCATATATATAAACTTTATTACTCATACCATCAATACCAGTTTCTTCAACCTCTAAAAGCCAATTTGGATTAAGACAAATATTAGAAAAATAATATATGCCACCTATAATTGCCAATGCAACTGCAATAATACCCAATATTATAAAGTTTTTCTTTTTTTGATTACTTCTTGTTAAAATTATAATAATGAATATAAATATTAATAAAATAATCCACATCATAATAAAATATCCCTTTCTTTATTTTCTTGTTTTTTTTATAATTTTTAAAATGCCTAAAACTATTCCATATATACACCAAATTGCTATATCAATAAATATACTAATAAATACAACTATTGTACCAATTATTTTTGAACCTAAAAATCCAGTAATTTGCACAATACCAGAACAATTAGAACCGTCAATCATTATTTCATTATCTGGGATTGAATTTTCTAATTCAACAGATATACTTAAACTTATAATCAAACCTAGAATAATAGTGATAATTGAAATAATTATTAATACTTTTGTTACAATTTGTTGTTTCATTTTTACTCACCTCTTGATTTTTTTAAAACATTTGTTAATACCAAAATAATATCAAAGATGCATATTACTATTCCATATAAAGTTGCTGTTGTCTGTACTGCACCTACAACACCTAAACTCCATTCATTCTCATGAATCAAATGTTCTTGAGTTACCTTTCCTAAATGAATAATCATTATTATTGTTGTTATAATTATCCCTAATCCAGATATTATAGATATAACCTTGCTCTTACTCATAATAATCCTCCTATAAGTTACCTTAATGCTTATAAATTGGCTATTTTAAATACTTCTTGATTATACTTATTAACTTTTGAGAAATAGTACTTTTATTTTCCCCTGTATAATCGCCACTCTCTTTTAATGTTATTTGCTTATTATTAGAATCCCATACAGTAATATAATTTGAACCAGCATCATAGGCAGTATTCTTACTATCAATAGAACCGTCTAAATTATTAATATTTTGCTCAATTACTTTTAAATCGTTTTCTGTAACTTTTTTGCTTATACAAGTTCCATGTTCAAGAATCCATTGTGCATGCTCCTCTGTTGAATTTACTTTGTAGTCTGCATTACTTCCCTGAAAATTCCATTTATATATAGTTCCATCATTGAACATTGCCATACCACTATATTGAAATCCCCACGCAAAATTCATATATGCACTTTCAGCGACTATTCTTTTTTCATCATTGCTTAATTCTGTAAAATATGATTTATTCATATTATTAAATAATATAAATATTCCTGCAATTACAATAACAGATGATACAATTATAATCTTCTTATTTTTCAATATAAACACCACCCTATATTATTACTTATCTTATAAGTTATCAAATTCGATAAATTCTTCTTTTAATAATCCTGTAATACATTCATCGACATATTCATTTGTAGCCAAACATAAGAATTTTTTTCTTCTTATACCCTCGTCCTTATAACCTAACTTCATTTGCATTTTTCTTGATTTGTCATTGCCAGGAAAATAACCATTTTCAATTCTTCTTAATCCTAAAACATCAAAAGTATATTTTATTCTCGTACTAAAAGCCTCTGTGCCATATCCATTTTTTTGGTATTTTTCGTTTAGCCATATTCCACCGCCAGCAGTTCCATCTTTTTTATTTATATTTGTTATTTCTGTACCACCAATTACTTTATTATTTTCTTTTAATACTATTGCCAACGATATTTTTACATTTTCATCATTGTTCCTTGCTCGTTCAATAAAGTTTTTTGCATCATTTTCATTATATGGATATGGTACACCTGCCATCCACTTTGCAACATTTATATTATTTAAGCCTTCCACTAAATCTGCTATATCTCTATTTTCCCAACTTCTTAAAATAAGTCTTTTACTATCTATTATCATAAAAATCAACCTTTCAAATTATTACATTCTTTTCTATGATTTAAGTGTATTCCTATATGCCCTATTCCTAGTATTACTGTAGATATAATTAATAATATATTTTTACTGTATATTCCTAGTAAGAAGAAAGCTAAAACTGGTAAAATTGCTCCTGCTACTGGAACTCCTAACAAACTACTATACATATCTTTCATTGTTTTTGAACTTTTAAAATATCTAATCCAATATATTTCATACAGTATCATCAATAAAAATGCTATCAACAATATAATTGACCAATTGGAAATTCTATCTATGTTAAAGTTAGTAAATATCAATGATAAACAAGTAACAGCAACTTCGCCAGTTCTTTCAAACATTACTAATACTCTATTTTCATTCTTTACATATCTATCATAATCTTTTGGCTTATTTTTACTCCATATCATATTTGGAATCATCAACATAAGTAAAAATATTAAACCAATATATGAAAATCCAAAATTCATTATATTTTTACTCCTATATTTTTTTTATTGGATGTCGTACTACTGTTTTTAATTTACTTACATCACATCTTCTTGGATCACTTAAATATATTTCATGATGAAATCTAGTATCAGTTATATCTAATTCATATCCTTTTTCTTTCATGTATTCGTGCATCAATTCGATTGTTTTAGGTTCATAATCATAAGAACCAATGTGCATACATTGAACACAAATCCCCTCATCATAAGTTAAAAATTCAACTTTTGAAAAGTCTTGTTTCTTTTTCTTTGTTGCCTCTTGAACTGCCCATTCAAAATCTGCTTTTGTTACAAAATCAGGTAACCTTATTATTGAAATGAAATTAAACTTGTCTTTGCTATTATAATCTATTCCTGTTTTATTCCCCTCTTGCCACCAAAAGCCTTCTAATGGTGGAACTACATACTCAAAATATCCATCTATTTTGTGTGTACCCTTATAACTCATTTTTATTGTAAAAGCTATTCCATATAATAATCCTATTGAATCTTTATACTCACTATTTTCATCATTAGGATTTCCTTTACCTCTTACAGCTATATAATTCATTTTAGGAATCTCTACTATACTAGGTTTATTTTTAGGCATATAAAATTCTTTATATTCTTTCTTATAATCAAAAGCCATAATATATTGCTCCTTTTTTATTATCCATTTATCCAATTTTCTAAAAATTCTTTATTTTCTCTACCAGTTAATCTTTTTCCAGGTTTCCATATATATTGAGGATATGCCACTTTTAAATCTTTTTCGCACCCCTCTATACCAGTACTACCTGATGTGCAAAATGGTATTAATGTTTTACCTGATAAATCTAAACTTTCTATAAAAGTATTTATGATAGTAGGAGCTGTGTACCACCAGACAGGAAAACCTATCATAACTGTGCTATAATCATTTAATTTACTTACAGTTACTTCTAATTCTGGTCTTGATGTCTTGTCTTTCATCTCTACACTTGATCTGCTATTCTCATCATGCCAATTTAAGTCAGCATCTGTATATGGTTGTTTTGGTCTTATTTCAAAAGTATCTGCTCCTATATTGTCCGCAATGTTTTGAGCCACTTTAGCTGTAATTCCACTAGCTGAAAAATATGTTACTAATATCTTACTCATTGTTATTTGCCCCTTTTCTATTAATTAGTTTCTTCTATTATTTTTCTTAATTCTTCAATATCTTCATCTGTAGTTGCCCAACTTGTGGCGAATCTAACAACAGTATGATTCTCATCATATTTCTCCCAAAAACTAAAAGCAACCTTTTCTTTTAATTCATTCATTTGCTTATTATCTAAAATAATAAATTGCTGATTTGTAGGTGTTTCTAAATAAAATGTATATCCATTTTTCTTAAATAATTCTTTTAATTTTTCTGCTTTTTCAATAGCATTTATACTATTTTCAAAATATAGATGTGGAATCAATGTATCAAATTGAATACCTAATAATCTTCCTTTTGCTAATAATGCACCATGTTGTTTAACTATTGTTGTAAAATGCTTTGGAGTATTATTTTTTGTAAATACTACTGCCTCCCCACACAATGCACCTACTTTTGTTCCTCCTATATAGAAAACATCACACAATTTACTAATATCTGTAATATCAGCATCATTTTCTTTACTCATTAAAGCATATCCTAAACGTGCTCCATCTATATACAATGGCATATTGTATTTTGTGCATATATCATGTAATTTTTCTAATTCATTTTTACTATATAATGTTCCATACTCTGTAGGTTGAGAAATATAAACCATACCAGGAAATACCATGTGATCACGATTATCATCATTATAAAATGTTTCCAAATACTTGTCTAATTCATAAACAAGTATTTTTCCATTTTCTGATGGAACTTCCATTACTTTATGACCAGTAAATTCTATTGCTCCTGCCTCATGAATGTTTATATGACCTGTTTTGGCTGAGATAACGCCTTCATATTGATTGAGCATAGAATCAATAACAACCTGATTTGTTTGTGTTCCACCAACTAAAAAATAAATATCTGCATTAGGACAATTACACAGTTGTTTAATTTTTTTAATTGCACTTTGACAATATTTATCTGTTCCATATCCTGATAATTTTTCATTGTTAGTATCATTTAATTCTTCTATTATTTTAGGATGTGCTCCATTATTATAATCACTTTCAAAAGATAACATTTCTTTTCCCTCTTTCTTATTCAATATTTTTAATAATATAATCACATATTTTTCTATGACCAAGTGTGTTTGGATGTAGCCCATCTATAAAATCTTCTTTTTGCAATACATCTTGCATAGGAATATATTTGATCTTATTATCTTTGCATAATTTTTCTAATTCTTTATCATATTTTAAAATTAATTCTAAATCCCTGTCGTATTGGGATATTACATTATTATCGTAGTATTTGTTAGGTTTCCATAAAAATTTCTCATCACTTTCAATTTTTGTTAATCCTAAAATTATTAAATTACAATTATTACTTATAACAAGTTTTGCGATTTTTTCTATATTCTCTTTGTATTGCTGGGCACTATTCTTTTGATTGCCGTTAAATTCTTGGGTATCATTTACTCCAATAGAAAGTATAACTGTATTTGTAAATTCCGCATGCTTAAATGAGTTTAATATACTATCTATTTTATTTAAAATATCAGTGCTCGTTGCCCCAGGATAACCTGCAACATGAACATAATTATTGCATACTTTTGAATCATCTTTATTTACAATGTAGTTCTTAAACATTGCTGACCATCCACCATTTTCAAAATCTCCTATACCATATGTAATACTATCTCCAATTACTATATAATTATTATTCATGTTTCCTACCTCCATCAATTTTATCTTTTAAGTATTGTGCAAAATAATCATAATACTTATCTTGTAATTCTGTTATTTTCCAGTCATAACCAGTTACTGTTCCTCTACAATTCTTAGAACCACAAGTACATATGAAAGAATAATCTTCGTTATCTATAAAGGCGTAATCTACAGTTAATTCTTCATCTTTTTGAATATCTCTCATTGCTACAAAAGTTATTTCTCCATGAAGTCCAACATTTGGATTACATGAATGATTCTGATATAGTTTTATTGCATCTTCTTCCTCTTTATTTGTTGCACCTAAAAAGTATTCATCGCTTATTGGAAAATAACTATTGATAACTCCTGATGAAAAGATTTCATCTCTTGTAAGTATATGTCCTCCTTTAATAAACATTATTTCATCTTTTTTTATATCCTCTTTTGCAAATATACCTTTTCCATTTAATGCCTTATCTCTAATTTCAACTTTATTAGATAATCTTGAACTAATCATACTATAATCTCACTTTCTGGTAACTTGAAAAATGTATTTTTATTTCTATCAATTAGATTATGAGCCATTTCCATTTCTTCGGGCTTGTTTATATATATAATTTTAAATTTTCCTGATGTAGTTTTATCTATATAGTTATGTTTTACTTCTAACATGTGTATTTGTCCCCAATACAACCATTTACCATCTATATTTTCAACTAAAAAACATCTAACTGGTGGCATTTGATAATTTCTAATATTAGGTTTATTACTAAATTCAAAAACTTTTCCCTCAAATTGTTCTGCTGTATATGGTTTTACTAAATGCTGTCTCTAGTCCAATTCTTTTGGAAATCCTTGCTCCTTTGTAATTTGTAAAGTATCATTTATTTCAACATAAGAACCCATTTATATTCTCCTCCTAAATCAATTTCATTTTAAATAATCATCTAATGTTATACTTTTATCAATTCCATTTATTGTAACGTTCGCACCAATTGGAATAATACTGTTGGCGTGTATGTGTCCGAAATCATTTGTTTTTACTACAGGAATACCTGAATTTATTTTACTCAATTCTTTAACAATATCATACTTATTATTTTCTTCATATTGAAGTTGATAAATATATCCAAATACAACTGCTCTATTAAATGCTCCCATTTGATTATATTGTTCTAGCATTGAGTTCCATTGTATAATATCTGAATGATAGCCCTCTAAAAATAATATCGTATTACTTAAATCTGGCATATATGGTGTTCCTAAAAGTTTTAACAAGCATCTTACATTCGTACCATATAGTTTTCCATTGATAACTTTATTATCAAAATTAAAAAATTCTCTACTATCATATGGGATAATTGATTTATTAACTTTAAATAATTTCTCTACAATTTCATTTTTATCATAATCTGTTACGGTATCTTTTCCAAACCATATATAGTCTTGACAATGAAATGTCACTAACCCTGTCATTTTATGAATAGCACAAAGCAAAAGTGTTATATCACTCATTCCTAAAAATATTTTAGGATTTCTTTTAATATTTTCATAGTCAATAAATGGTAGAATTCCATTAGCCATATCTCCACCTTTTATTGTAAATATAGCTTTTACTTCTTGATCAGCAAACATATTATTTAAATCTTCTGCTCTTTGTTTTGGAGTTCCAGCACAATACTCTGTATCAGAAATTAAATATTTTCCATATTTTACTTTTAATCCAAAACTTTTAAAGTATTTAGTTGCATTTTCCAAATATATTTTTTGTTCACTTCTTAATGCTTTATCAGGAGCAATAACGCCAATAGTATCTCCTCTTTTTAATCTTTCAGCTAACATTTAACCACTTCCTTTATTACTAATTACATACCAACTATATTTTGAATTTTATCATTAAGAATAGATATTGTATTATTACACCATAATTCAACTAATCTATCAATAGATTCTTTTGTATAAAATGAATAAGGTGCTGTTGTCATTACATTGCCTTTATAGTCATTTAAGTTCTTATCATCATATATTTCAAATGCGTAGCCTATTTCATTATTCTCTGCTCTTTCTAACATCAATTTATGATTATATATCTCTATTGGATTTATAATAATATTTATTAGACTATTTTCATTCATCATTTTAATTCGTTCATCTGTTATAATTTTTCTTGTTTCTTCGTTAGTGGCAAATGTAGGAATAATGAAATTAGCCTTTTTAAATATATCATCAATCTCCACTCTTTTATATGTATTTGATTTTGGCCTCTTACTCCAATAAATGACATTCATTCCTAAATTATCACAAAGTTCTGCAACCCTTGTACCAATAGTTCCTAAACCTATAATTCCAACTGTTTTATTTCTTATTTCTGTATTTAACATTTCGTGATTGTATTCCATTTTATAATTTGTTTTTATTTGAATTGGTAGTTTCTTTGCTAAACACATCATTAAGAAAATAGCATATTCTGCGACAGAATCAGTAGAATATTTAGGAGTATGTGTTACTATTATTCCATTATCTTTACAATATTGCCAATCAATCCAATCAAAAGCAGTTGTATTTATACATATTGCCTTTAAATTTTCAATTTTACTTATATGTTCTTTTCTTAAATTCCACTTATACCATTCTGGATCAGTCATTAAAATTTTCTCTGTATTATCTTGCAAATATTGTGCTTTGTCTAAATCAAAATAACTCTCTAAAAATATTAGTTTTCCATATTGTTCTAATTCCTTAATTTGCTTTTCTGTAAAAAATGTTCTTTCATAAGTTATATAAATATTCATAAAACTCAACTCCATTTCTATTTATTTTATTATTCCTCCAGAACAATGAAGCTCATATATTAAATTATTATCTTTATATACTTGCTCAATTCCATCAAAATTTTCTATTGTTCCATTTGTTTTAAAAGTATAGATATATCCGTTATTTTCGAACTTAATTGGTCCTCTAGCTGGAATTATATTTCTATCTTCGCCAACCTTCATTAGTGCTGGTCTTAATGCGTTATCCATTGCTTCTTCGCCTAGTGCATCATCATAAGTTATGCCATAATAATTCATTCCCCATATTGGCTTGTTATCATCACAATATACAACTTCTTCACCCATAAATTTAATTCCACCAAAATATGTATCGTGGTATGTATATTTTTTATTATCAATTATTTCTTCATAATTATAGTCTGATGATCCAACTCTACTTGCTACAACTTTTTCTATTGTACCATTGGCATAAGTAGATTTCTTCGCTCTAATTAAAAAATCAATAAATGTATTATCTATAATATTTCCTGCATAGTAAGTTTTTGCATAAAAGCTATTATCTCTTAACATTTTTTCGATAGATTCAAATTCACATTTTGCAAATTCACAACATAATTTTAATATTTCTTTTTCATTATCATTATTTAACACATATTTCTTTATTTCGCCATTTCTAAATTTAAAGACAAATACCTTATCTTTACCTAGATATTCATTCCAAAATCCATTTTCAAGCGTTTCACATATATATTTTTCAAACAATTCAATCTTGTTATCATCAAATATAACTCCATAATTATTTCCAAATGATTGTATTTTAAAATTATCTTGTTTAAGTGCATCAATATTATTGATTCCCATTACATAACTATAATTCATATTTTGTTTCCTCTTTTCATTTTTCTATTTATTCACAAACAATATTTTAATTATATTTTCGTATCTATCTTTTATTATTTCTCTCGTTTTATCACTTAATTTATTGTAATCTCGCTCTAATTTTTTCTTTAAGTAGTTTGCTCCTTCTTCTACTGATAAATTCATTTCGTTGTAAACTAGATGGAATAACGAAGGTAAGCAGTCAAAATGTGCAATAACATCTGCATCTGCTACACATTGTTCCTCTATTGTATTTCTAGGTAGATCTTTACTACCTCTATGTCTTAATACACACTCTTTTACTCTTTCTTTTCTATCTTCTGGATAATTTAATTTAGTTAATAGTTTATCTGCAATCTTAGCACCATAAACATTATGTTCTTCTCTTGGTCCGATTTCTGATGGCATTGCTATATCGTGTAATAGTGCTCCTAGTTCAACAATTTCAACATCTGCATTATATTTTTCAGCAAGTTCAACAGAATTTTTAACAACATATTTTATATGATCGTTCCAAAAATCATAACCATACGTTTTATTGTAATTATCACATCTTTTTAATAATTCTTCTTTAATTTTTCCAACTATATTACTCATATCAATCTCTCTTTTCTTTTTTATCATTTAAAATATCTTCAGCTTTTTTAGCATAATAATTTTCAGCTTTTATCGGTAAATTCAAATTTTTAATTATGCTTTTCATATAATCTAATGATTCATATATTTTGCCAGTATGCTCACATTTTTCTTCAATTTCTATATAAATTCTATCATTAACAAACTGTAAAGCAAGTTCATCACCATTATCTTTTTGATATACACTAATATAGTCGCTAATTTTCATAAGATCTATATACCCTATTAATTTAAGCATATTGTAAGCATCATCTATATTATTAATCTCAACATTAGCATTTATTTGATTTAAAATATTTCCGTTATCATCTATATGTTTCTGTTTATACGTTATTAATTTTCTAGTATTAGGATTTTCTGAAATATCTCTTATTAAAATAGAATTATTTAAAAGTTCATTATATGTATCGCAATTCTCAAATTCCTTTTTTACCAAATAAATATCATTTATGTTGTATTCTTTTTCTAATTTAAAACCATTGTTAGAAATTGCTTTAATAACATTTTCTTTAGTCGTTAAAACTTCAACTGTTATTTCATTTTCTAGTTTCATAGAATAATTCTCCAATCTTATATTAATCAATTTTTAATATCATACCCTCGCCTAAATTTGCATCTTTTCTTGTTATGAATCCAAATTTTTTATAGAAATCCTCTTTACCAGTAGATGCACCTAGATACACTCTGATATTAGGATTTATTTCTTTGCATTCATTTATTTTCTCAAGTAAAATATTCATTATTTCTTTTCCTATTCCGTTGCCTTGATATTCAGGAATAACTATTACATCCTGAATATATAGAAATATTGATTCATCTCCTATTATCCTTGCCATGGCTATTACTTTATCATCATCAAATACAGTTACTCCAAATAATGTATTCCTTAACGCCCTTTCAACTATATCAACATTTCTACTGCCCCAACCAACTTTTTCATTTAGATAATTATATTCATTTGTAGTTGGAATCTGTCTTTTATATACTAACATAGAATATTACCTCGTATTTCATTATAAATCATTTTTTCTTGTATCTATATGTGTATCTGGCTCAAATGGTGGATTCATTATTTCTATCATTTTCATTTTACCTTTAAAAGCAAATTCGGTATCTACTGGTATCTCAATAGTATCTCCCTGTGCTATTTCAAATTTTTCATCATTTATATTAGCAATACCATTGCCCTCTAAAATATAGTATATATGTATACTTTTACTTTCTTTCTGATAAAACTGATGTCCTGTAATCATATCTATATAATCTACTTCTACACCATTATTTCCTTTACATAGATAATAACCTTTAAAAAAGTTTTCTTGTTCAAAATCTGGCTTATCGGACTTTTTACTAATATATTCACACATAATAACAATCTCCCTTTAAATCTTATTTTTCAATTTCTTCTTTGATAAATTTATTTACAAATTCCCATCTGTGTTTGATAAATTCGCCATTATTAACTAAATAATCTATTTCTTCATACGTTGCCCATTTTACGTCTGAAACTTCATCTTCTTGAAATGTCATTTTAGATATATCATAATCACATCTTAAAATATAAGTGTCTATCCATACATTACCTGTTCTAAATTTTGTAATCAATTTTAAATTTTTAGGATTTATATTGATGTTTAGTTCTTCTTTAGCCTCTCTTACTATTGTTTCTTTTGATTTTTCTCCTAGAATTACTGAACCACCAGTCATTGCCCAGACATTAGGCTCTAACTTTTTTAAATTTGACCTTTTTTGAATCAATATTTTATTCTCACTATTTATAATCCATACATCAGCACCTAAATGATATAAACCTTTATCAAATACTCTTTGATCATATTTTTCCATTATTTCACCTGTTGGATTTCCTTTATCATCTAACACTTCCCATTGTTCAATCATATTTCCACACCACCTTAAATTTTTTTATTCTTCTTTAAATGCAATTAGAAGTTCATTTGGCTGAACTGTTCTGTTAGCATTTTGATATGTATATTTAGCATTAGTTAGATACACTTTATAACCTTTGTTTTCAAAATAATTCATATTTAATCTTAAAAACTCATCTAGTTCTTCATCTGATAAATTGTTTTTGACTTTTAATTCATAAAAAGTATATCTAATAAAGTTTTCGTTTTCATTTATTTTTTTATCTATGTAATCAGTTACAAACTGTTTTGTCATCTTGTAAAATCACTTCCCATAAAAATTTCTATTTTATATTATCATAAAAATGAAATTTTGTCTTTGATTTCGGCAAAAAAATGTAAAAATTTTCAAAAAAATAATAAGTACTTATGATTAAAATTTTACTATTTTAATCATAAGTACCTACATAATTTATTTCTTACTCTTTTTAAAATGTTGTTTTAGATTTGTTTTTGCTCCCAAATATATTCTTTGTCATTTACTTTATTAATCCAGTCTTTAAATTTTTCTTGATTATTATAATCTAATTTAGTTAATAATCTTTGTTCATAAACAGTACACCATCCTTTTGCCATCTCTTCTTGACTAGCATTTTTAGGTATCATTTCAACATGATGTTCTGGACAATAAAGAGTATTTAATACTTCTTTTATTAAACTTTTATAAAATAACTTTATATTCTTCTTGTATTCATCAATATCTTCTAATTTGATAGTATTAAATTCTACAAAAGTATAAGAAATTTTTTCCTTACTATTTAATGTATTTGTTCTTATATATACTTGTATATCTTTATCAATATATAATCTAAAAAACACTTCAAATTTATTAATAGTAAAATAATATTTTTTTCTTTTGTCTAAATTTATTCCTTTTAAAGTCAATGTTTTATATATTTTTTCTATTTCTTCTTTATTTATCGTTTCTATTACTTTTTCAATACTCATATTCAATTACCTTTCCTTATTGATACATAGGTGTTCCATATCCTTGTATTTCACTTGAATTTATATCATAGTTATTTTCTTTACAACTATCATGTGAATTGCCCTCTATGGTATATACTTGACCATTTTCTACTTTCTCAACAATACCAACATGATCTGAAAAACCATCATGCTTATCTTTCCAGTCAAAAAAGATTATATCTCCTGGTTTTGGAGTATAACCTCCATCTTGCCATAAACCGCAAGCCTTAAACCAGTCAACTCCTTCTAATTGACAGCCTGCAAATTTTGGAATTATTCCGCTATCTATATAACCACATTCATTTGCACACCATGACACAAAACAAGCACACCATTCAACCCTTGAACTGAATCCATACCATGACCAATAAGGTTGTCCTCCTACGTTTCCAAGTTGAGATTGAGCAACTAAAACAATGTCATCACTTCCAACTGATGAACCATAAATAACAACTGACCACATACTTGCATATTCTTCTTGTTGTAATTCTTCTAATTGTTGTCTTTGGCTTTTATTGAAATTATACTTATCTGCCATTTCATCTATTGATTTACTTGTAATAGTAATATATAGAATTTTTCTATTTTGTTTTACAGTTGTTTTACTACCATCATCATTTATCAGCTCTACGTCTTTCTCAATTTCTTCCACTCTGGAGTCTATTTCGTTCATTTCCCAAAATATACTTTTTAACTTTTCGATTTTCTTATCATCTAAGGTAATTACATCACTCTGGTCTTTGCCATTTGTAACTAATACTGCATATACTAATAATATATCTTTCCATTTTGCCCTATCAGATTTAATCTCATAATCGTCATGTGCAGTATTTAATTGTATTTCAGTTATTTTATTAGCAAACTCTGTATTAATTTCAGTAACTACAGAACTCATTGTTTTATCTCCTACATCTTTTTCATTTGAAAAAAATATACCAAATACAGAACTACATATTAAGCCTATCAAGCAAATTAAAACAACTATTACAACTACCACCAAGCCACCAGCAGCAATAGCTGTAATTAATGCTTTTGTACTTGCTATAATTGCCTTTATTGCTGTAATTGTTGCTTTAATTGCAACTTTTATAGCTTGTGCTGTCCTAATCGCAGTCATCTTAGCAATCTGAAATGTTCTTTTACTTGCCTTTGCAGTTATCTTTACTGTATTTTTTACATTCCTTCCAGTTCTCTCAGCTGTTTTAATAGTGGTTTTACCTGTTTTTATTGTGCTTTTAGCTTGTTTTGAACCTTTTATCATGTTCTTAGTAACTTTTTGTGCATGATTTCTTTTCTTTGCATATTTTATTTTTTGTCTTGTTGTCGCTATGTTTTGCTTTGTTTCTTCAAATGAGTTCTTACCTTGTCTATTTAATCTATTAACTCTTTTTATATTATATGGTGTATTGCTTATAGTGTTTGATACTTTATCTATTGCGTAATTTGTGCCTGTTCTGTTTTCTTCTTGTGTTGTTTGCTCATTTACTTTTTCTTTTGTTTCTACTATTCTATTTTTTATTTTTTGTGTTCCAACTGTTGCTTTATCAAGAGTTTTTATTGTTCCTTTTTTCGTTTCTTTTACTTTAATATCTGCCAATAGTTTCCACCTCCAATTTGTCTTGCTACTACGACTAATCTTCCATTTTTATGGCTATATTCACAAGTAGAAAGTGTAATCAATTTATCACCATATTGTGGTGTTATTTCTGTATTATATAGTGATAGTTCTTTTGTTTTATTTATAAAAGAATTAAACTCTATTTTACTATTAAAATTTGTATAGTTATAATACTTAAAACTGTTAGAATCATATAATACTGTTTTAAATATTGAAAAAATCTCATACTTATCTTTTATTGTTTCGTTATCTTGTAATGTGTAAAAATCAATTATTTTATGACTATTGTAAAAATCTTTTGATTTATAATTTTCTAATGCACCAAACATTTTAGAGTTCATCATGTGATGCCCATATATAATAATGTTATCACTAGTTTTATCACAGCCGTCTGCAAGAAATGGTGTACCATAACTAGAATATTTTTTATAAAAATCTTTTCGCAAATAATAGTTTTTAATATTTGATTTCATTACAGGATAATCAATAGTCATATTTTCAATTCTAATCCACCCAATAAGGTCATTATTAATTTCATATAAGGAATTTAACGTTACTTGATTTTTATTTTCTTCTTGTTCATTCTCGTTTGAATCTTCGATAATTTGAACTAGCTCATCAAAGGTATTTTCTTGTTCCTTGTTTTGTTTTAGTTCTTTAAAAATAAAGTAAGGGGCTGTAAAAAAAGTCCCAACGAAAAATGAGATTTGAGTTAGAATTTTAAC
>CAOSZT010000022.1 GCA_948528155.1 uncultured Clostridia bacterium
ATAAATTAATATATCTAACTCTTTTAACATACTTTATTCACTTTCTAAATATTTTACTCTAAATTCAAACAAAGTGATTTATAAAAACATTATAAAACATTGGTTTGGTTTTGTCAATACTTATTTCAATAATAATAAAATTTCATTTCTATATAATATTTTCTTATTGTTGATAGAAAAAAATGGTTAAATATAAATGGTTTTTAATATGTATAATCCAATTATAAAAAGCCCCAAAATAACTCTATAAATAGCAAAAATTTTAAAACTTCCCTTTTTTAAATATTCAAGTAAAAATTTGATTACAACAACGCCTACAATAAAACTTGACAAAACACCTACAAAAAAAGGGAAATTAAAAACAAAATCCTTAAATTTATATAAAGTTGCACCAAAAACTATTGGAGTAGATAACAAAAATGAATACTTAGCTGTAGACTCTCTATCAACACCCATAAGTCTACCTGTTGTCATAGTAACTCCAGAACGAGAAACACCTGGTATAAAAGCTAGAGCTTGTGAAAATCCAATAATAAATGTTTGTTTAAAAGACATATGTTTATAATCAGTTTTAGAAGGAGCCTTTTTATCTACAAAATATAAAACAATTCCCATAAATATTAATGCAAAAGCAATAAGTAATGGCATTTTACCAAGATTATTACCAACAAAATGATCTAATAAAAATCCTATTGCTCCACCTGGTATTGTAGCAATAACTAAATACCAAAACATTTTACCTTCAAAAGATTTCTCTTTTTTTACAACTTGCTTAAATCCACCTTCTAATAATTTAATCCAATCTTTAAAGAAAAATAATACTATTGCAAGTAAAGTTCCAAAATGTAAAGCTACATCGAAACTTTCTGGTATATCCCAATTAAATATCCAAGGTATTAAATTTAGATGTGCTGAACTTGATATAGGTAACAATTCTGTTAATCCTTGTACTACTCCCAAAATTAATGCTTGTAAAATTTCATTCATTTTATGCCTCCTTTTTTACTCTTTATTTTTCATAAATTTCTCTTAATACATTATAAACAGTTCCTTTTATAAATGCTGCAGTAGTAATTGGTGCAACTTTTCCTGGTAATGCTAAAGCACAAATCAATTTTAAATTTTTATCTTTACATGCCTTTTTATCTATTCCACCTGGATTTGATGCTAAATCTACTAATAATAAGCAATCTTCTTTTAGATATTTTAATTTATCTTCCGTTAAAATCAAATGTGGAACTGTATTAATTATTATGTCAAATTTAGATAAATTCTCTCCTATTTCATTAATATTTAAACTAGAATAACCATAAGTTGTTATCCAAGCTAAATCTTCACTTTTTCTTGCAGCACATGTTACATTTACAGAAAGTCCTGTAAGTTTTTTTGCTAAAACTTTTCCTAATCTTCCAAAACCTAAAATTAAAACATTTTTTCCATGTATTATCCTATTAGTATTTGCAATCATTATTTCTATTGCACCTTCTGCTGTTGAAATTGCATTTAATACTGCAAGTTCTTCTCTTTTTATTATATCAACTATTTTTATATTTTCTTCATTTTCTAAAACATTGATTTCTTTGTCTAAACTACCTGCAATTAGAACTTTTGAATTTATATTTTTCATTAGTTCTATAATTTGTATTTCATTTTCACTAAATGGTGAATTTATGTTTTTACCATTACTAGAAAATGGAATTGAACTTATTATAATTTGTGATTTTTCTGTTGCCTCTTTTAGTTTATCACAAATTATAATATTGTTATCTTCTTTTAGTTCTTCAGCTTTTTCTAGTCCATAAGTGTATACTTTATTTCCATCTTCTGATAACATTTTTGCTAATTTTATTATCCTTAAATCTCCTCCAACAACTGTAAAATTTGTCCCCATAAAATCCCTCTTTCCTTAAACTAATTTCTTATATTAGTATATTTATTTTTATAGATTTTATGATTGTTTTTAAAGATTGAAATTCTAAATTTCTCTTTGATTTTTTTCTTGATATTGCTCTGTTCCACTTTTTCTTTTGCCTATAGAATTATTCTTTAAAAATTTTATGTCATCATAACTTAAATTTCTAGATTTTTCGGACATATCTTCCAAACGTTCTTTAGCTATTTGCTCTTTTTCTAATAATTTACAATGTTTCTCTTCCATTTCTTCAATATTAAAAGGTATAGAAATTTTTGCAATTATTGGTATAAATATTGGATCTTTTTTTATTTTTGGAACAACTATTGATGCATTTATATCTATTGCTATATTTGCAAATTGTATTGATTTTTCTTTATCTCCTCTAATTAAAGCGATTTTTGATAATTCATAATAACTATCAGCTGATAACTCATCATCACCTATTGCTTCCATAAAATATTTTTCAGCTTCTTCTAAATCTTTATATATTAATGCAATCTCTGCTAAAGAATATTTTGAATTATAAGAAAGAGAATTGATTTCTGCTGCTTTTTCATAACATATTTTTGCATTTTGAAAGTCATTCAACATTGTATAAGCTATACCTAAATTATAATTTATTTCAAAACTTAATGGGTTATATTTTAAAGCATCTTGATATATGTTTGCTGCTTCTTTATACATTTGCTTTGTTATCAAAATATCTCCTAATAATTCGGTTGCTTTATAATAATCTGGCTTTTTATTCAATAAATTTGATAACATTTCTGCAGCTTCATTTGATTTATCTAAATTGTTTAGCAATTCTGCAACTTTATAATATGAATCATAGTCTTTCTTATTTATATCTATTGCTTGTACATATTCATCTATTGCTTTTCTCATTCCACCTTCTACTTCATAAATCTGTGCTAACATCTTATGTCCTATATAATTTTCTGGATATTTTGTTACTAATGCTATTAGTTGTTCTTTTGCTTTTTTGTTATTTCCCATTTTTAAATATATTTTTGCTTTTACTACATTTAACATTTGAATTAGTGGAATTCCCTTTTTGTCTAATATCATTATTGCTACTGGGATCATAATTGAAAATATGTATTTTATTATTATTAAAAATATTCCTATTTCTTTCTTTGTTAATACTTGTATAAAATTTAGTGCTATACCTATTGCTTGAATTATTAGTATTCCTATATAGTTTGTGTCATTTTTTTGTATCATTTTAAAAAATGTATAAACAAATAATGCAAATGCACATATAGCAAAAATCATCTGTTCTATAATCATAGTTTTCTCCTTTCACTACATTTTACTCCATTCATCGTTATTTAAAAATTTCTTTGAAATTTTTAGATAATAAATCTTTTCTCCAGAGCCTTTTCACTTCGTTCTACTCTTTGTTATTCATTATTCTATTGCATTTTTTATCATTTGTCTAGTGCTATTTTTTTATAAATTTTATAATCTCTTAAAATTTTTCTTACATAATTGTTTGTTTCTTTGTATGGAATATTCTCTACATCTGAACCATCTGATTTTATTATGCCTTTTTCAATCCAGTTGTCTACTGTTCCAATTCCTGCATTATATGCTGTTACTGCTATTTCTATATTTTCATATTTTTCTAGTAACATTGATATATATTTTGTTCCTAATTTTATATTTGTTTCTACTTCTTGTAATTTTTCTTCCATTTCACTGTCTTGTATTTCTATGTTTCCTCTTCTTGCTATGTCTTTTGCTGTACTTTCTAATAGTTGCATTAACCCTATTGCATTTTTGCTTGATTTTGCTGTGGGATTGAAGTTGCTTTCTGCTTTTATTACTGCATATATTAAGTTTTCGTCTACTTCATATTCTTTTGAATATTTTGTTACATATTCTGAATATTCCATTTTGTATATTTTCTTTTGTATTTTTGTTGGAATATCTATTATGGCTATTATTACACATATTATTAGTATTGCTAATATTATTTTTAGTGTTTTTTTGCTTATAATAACTATTTTAATCTACTCCTTTCACTCCGCTATGCTCCGTTCATCGTCATCCAAAATTTTTTTCAAAAATTTCGTCTGCCAAATCGTTTATATGAAAATGTCTATCATTACTGTTCCTTTCGGGCATTTGATATTTTATCAAACTAAAATATATGAAAATGTCCATTTTTCTTCTCTCTTGTTATATGTCTTTTGTAAATAATAATTTTATAAATGGAAAAATTTTTTAACTTTATCATACCAGTGTTCTTTATATTTTATTAATTCACAATTTTCTTGACTTGCTCTACTAACACTCTTTTTCTCTTTATTAAACAATTTAGTAAAATTATATTTTTTTCTTTTTTCTTCTTCTAGTATTTTTATTTCTTCATTTTGATACTCTATTATTTTCTTTTTTCTTTCAATAGTTGTTAAATAATCTTTATATAGATTAAATAATATTGCTTTTGTTTCGTCTAGCATTTCTTGTTCAATAAATAAAATACTCTCATCTATAAAATATTCATACTCCATATCTCTATTTTCTTCTATTGCTTTTATAATATTTTTAGGGATTTTATTATAACTTTCATCATCTAAATAATTTAATATTTCATAAACTTCTGTAAAAGCTTTTTGATATGTTTTTGTCATTTTTCTAATCCTTTCAATTTATCTTGTACTATACTTTCTAAAATATTATTTGCTTCCGCTGATTTATTTCTAGCATTATAAGTTGCTCGTCCTATATCTTCAGCTGAGATAGTATATTCTGCCTCTTGTTCTTTATCTCCATAAGGAAATCTATCTTTTATTTCACTATGTGAAATTTTATATAAACGTTTTAATGTATTATTAGACATAAATATATTATTTCTATTAATTTTACTTAAATCTGATGTTTGATGTCTTTCCTTTGCATATTGAATTAATGCATACATCAAATTTACTGACATCATCACTCCCCTAGGGGTATCTATTATATAATCTATTATATTCTCATTTTCCAACAAATCTAATTGTTTATTTGTTCTAGTTGCATCATATCCCATAATTGCTGGAAATGATTTTATCATTCCATAAGCAGTTTGTTTAGTTATTTCTTTATATGATGTTAATACTTCTAATTTTTTGTCTAGATTTTGAGCAGATTTTCCTATTAATGATGTACATCTAAAAATCATATGTCTTATATCTTCATCTGAAAAATATATTTTATTATTTTCTAAGTCATTTTTTCCTCTAAAATAATTCATTATATATTCTATTTTTTTATTTGTTGCCTCTTCTGAAATTAGTGCACTTTTTCTTTTTGTGTTTTCTTCTTTTAATTTTTCTTTCCTTATTTTCATCATAACTTGTTTTTCTTGTTCTTCTTGTGATAATAACAAAAATTCAGAATTAGAAACAATCTTAAATTTTGCAACTTCTTGTCTCATTTCCTTTGCTTTTCTCCTATTTTCCAATGAAACTCCCATGTTTTTTCTTTTTGACTGTTGATATTTTTCTAATCCTTCACTATCATTATTTTGCGAATAATAATCTTCTATTATTTTATTTATAGTATCATGTGATGTTGTTAATTCTTCTTCTATTATTTCAAATGTAGTCTCACCTTTAAGAATTTTGGGAAGATATTCATTTATAATCCTTTTCTTAAAGTTTATTTCTTCTATATGATAACTACCTAATTTAGGTTTACCAATTTTTCCTTTATATGGATTTCTTTTTCCTGAATTTCTTTTTACTATTTGTTTGTATTTTTCTAGTTCTTCTGGTCTATCTTTTAATAGCATTTCAACCATTCTTTTTATACTTCCAGCATCTTTAATTATTGTTTCTTCTTTAGAAATGGATTCTTGTTCTAAAAGTTTTAATATTTCCTTTGTATTCAATTCCCCACTTAAAATTTTATCTAAATTCTTCTTTATAAAATTAATATGAAATTGGGATATTTTTCTGCCTTTAAATAAAGCTGGTGCTATATTATCTTTTTTCTTATTTAGAATTTCTAAATTTACTCCCCACTGAATTTCCTCATCTGTTAATTTTCCAACTGTTCCATTATATGCTAATCTTAATTTATTTATATATTTTCCTATAGAAAATTCTTCATCTAAACCATTTTCTTTTATAATTTGTTCAATATCAATTCCTTCAATTTTTATATCTTTTAATAGTACAAAATATCTTTTACCTTCTCTGGTTACTTTAGTATTTATATCTTGAATATTTATACCATTATTTATTAATATTTCACAAGTTCTTTTTAGTTCTTCTTTCCAATTTAATTTATTTTCTAGCATAATTTCCTCCTTAGTGTATTACTTGCATTCATACCAATTATATGCCTCAGAAACATCTGCTATTAATGGTACTTTCAGATTGATTGCATTTTCCATTTCGTTTTTAATAATTTCTTTAATTTGTTCTGCTTCCTCAATTGGAGCTTCAATCATCATTTCGTCATGTACTTGTAGAACAATTTTAGCTTTTAAACCTTTATTTGTCAACTGTTTATAGACATTAATCATAGCAATTTTCATTATATCTGCTGCTGTTCCTTGTATTGGTGTGTTCATTGCTGCTCTTGCTCCAAATTGTCTTACCATATAGTTGTTTGATTTTAGTTCTGGTATATATCTTCTTCTATTAAATAGTGTTTCTACAAATCCTGTTTCTTTTGCTGTTTCTGTAATGTTATCCATGAAGTTTTTAATTCCTTCATATTCTGCCAAATATTCTTCTATATATTGTTTGGCTTTTTTTCTTGAAATCCCTAGTTGCTCTCCTAGTCCAAAATCACTTATTCCATATACTATTCCAAAATTTACTGCTTTTGCATTGCTTCTTTGTTCTTTTGTTACTTCTTCTATTGGTGTTTTGAATACTTTTGATGCTGCTTGTTTATGAATATCTTGATTTTCTTTGAATGCTTGTACCATATGTGTATCTTCTGACATATGTGCTAATACTCTTAGTTCTATTTGTGAGTAGTCTGCATCTATATATATTTTTCCTTTTTCTGGTTTAAAAATTTTTCTTACTTGTTTTCCTAGTTCAAATCTTGTTGGTATGTTTTGTAAGTTTGGCTCTGTTGAGCTTATTCTTCCTGTTGCTGTTATTGTTTGGTGGAAAAATGAATGTATTCTTTTTGTTTTTGGATTTATATATTGTTTTAGTCCTTCTACATATGTTGAGTTTAATTTCATTAATTGTCTATAATCTAGTATTTCTGTTACAATTGGGTCTTCTGATTTTAGTTTTTCTAATACATCTACATCTGTTGAGTATCCACTTTTTGTCTTTTTTACTACTGGTAGTTTCATTTTTTCAAATAGGATTTCTCCTAGTTGTTTTGTTGAGTTTATATTGAATTCTTCTCCTGCCATTTCATATATTTTTTTTGTTTTTATTTCAAGTTGCTCTTTTAGTTGATTTCCAAAGTTATTTAGTTCTTCTTCATCTGCATACATTCCATTCCATTGCATATCTGCTAATACTGTAACTGTTGGCATATCTATATTTTCAAATAGTTCGATTGCTTTTATTTCTTCTAACTTTTTTATTGTTGTTTCTTGTAATTTGTATATTATATAAGAATAAAATGTATATCTTTTTTCTTCGCTTTTGCTGTTTTCTTGTTGTTCTTGGTTATTTATTTTATCAAATAGATTGATTTGCTTGTTGTTTTTGTTTGTATCTTCTCCTAGAACTTCATTTATGTCTATATCTAAATACTGTTCAGATAAGTTTTCTATTTTTAATTTATTGTTTGTTGGATTTAAAATATATGCTGCAATATTACTATCAAATTTTATTCCTTTTAAGTGTATTCCTTCTTGTTTTAATAATATATATGTTTTGCTTAAATCTATTCCTATTTTTGAAATTTTCTCATTTTCAAATATTTCTTTTAAAGTTTGTATTTGATCATTTTTTAATAAATTTATATAATATGCTTCATTGTATTTTTTATTAAAAATTCCAATTCCAACTATTTTTTCTTTTATTATATTTTCTTGGTTTTCATCACTTGATGTATTTATATAAAAAATCATTTCTTTTTGTTCTTTTAATATGTCTTTAATCTCTTCAATTGATTTATTTTCTACTTTATACAAATTTTCTATTTTATCAACATCTGACTTTTGATTTCCGATCTCCGACTTCTATTTCCAACTTCTTCTAATAAATTAAATCTTTCAATATATCTTTTAAAATTTAATTCTTTAAAAATCTCTAAAACCTTTGGCTTGTCCCATTCTTCAATTTTTAGTTCTTCTAAAGTATCTTCAATTGGAACTTCTGTGTTTATTTCTCCTAGTGTTCTTGAAAGATATGCTAGTTCTTTATTTGTTTCTATTTTTTCTTTTTGTTTTCCTTTTAAATCTGATTCTCCCGCTTCTAGTTTTTTATATAAATTATCTATTGTTTCATATTTTTGTATCAATGAAAGTGCTGTTTTCTCTCCTATTCCTGGAATTCCTGGAATATTATCTGATGTGTCTCCTTGCAAACCTTTTACTTCGATTAATTGTTTTGGCTCTATTCCATATACTTCTTTTACTTTTTCTCTATCAAAAATCTCTGTTTCTGTTTTTCCTGCTTTTGTTCTTGGTATATGAATTTTTACTTGATTTGTTGCTAGTTGAAAAGTATCTCTGTCTCCTGAAAGTATTATTACTTCTAGTCCTTTTTTCTCTCCATATCTTGATAGTGTTCCTATTATGTCATCTCCTTCATAACCTTCTTTCTCAATTATATCTATGTTCATCGCTTTTAACACATCTTTTATAATTGGCATTTGTTCTGCAAGTTCATTTGGCATACCTTTTCTGTTTGCCTTGTAACCTTCATATAGTTCGTGCCTTGCTGTTGGTTTACTTAGGTCAAATGATACTCCTAAATATTCTGGATTTTCGTCTTCTATTAATTTGAATAGGATTGATAAAAATCCATATATTGCATTTGTGAATTTTCCGTCTTTTGTTGTTAGTGATTTGCTTCCCATTATACCATAAAAGGCTCTGTTCATTATGCTATTTCCATCTATTAAAATTAATTTTTTCAAAATTTTTCCTCCTTGTTATTTAGGACGTTTCCCTAAACATACTTTTTACCATTTACAAGACTTTTCCTTCAATATAGCATTGATATATATAATCTGGATTTTCATAATACATACTACTATTATAATTATCTATCTTTTCTATTATCCATGATGATAATACTTCTATTAATGTTTCTATATATTTTTCCTCATTATTATTTACCATTACTATTAATCTTTTATATACTTTCCCTATATCCCAATATGTAGGAATATTATATTCGCAACTAGAAACTGTATCATATTTGCCATTTTTTATATTTGCACTTTCTATAAATTCATCTGATACTTTTTCTATGTTTTCACAATGATATACTTCAGCTAGTTCATATATTTTTTTTATATTGTCTTTTTCTAATTTTTCTACTACTATTTTTTTTGTATTTTTTGTTTTTCTTGCAATATATTCAATTAAACTGCATACATAAAATAAATCGTTTTCTTTTTGTGGCTCTCGTACCATTTTATTTTCTCCTTTAACTTTTTTTAGTCTTAGACTTGTTCTGCTACAATAAATTTTATGCATTCTAAAGATTTTTCTGTACAAAATGCTATTTGATGTGTAGGATGATTAAATTTTGCTAATTCCCAAAATGCTTCTCTTGTAATTTGTCCTGACATTAAATCTGTTATGTAATTATATACTTTGTCATCTGCCATTGCTCCTATTACAATATCAAATTTATGCTTTTTTCCACTTCTGCTACCAATTATAAAGTCTAGCCATTCCTCTGTCATAACTATAAAATTTTTTATTTTTAATTTTAGATTTTCATTATATTCATATTTATTTATAGTTGGAGTATTATATTTTTGGGCCCATTTTATTGCCTGTTCTTCAAGTATTGTACAATAAAACCCTGTTCCAAAATCTTTTGTATATTTCCCTTCTATAATTTTTGGTGTTTCTATTTTACAATAACCTCCATGATATATTATTTGTTTCGACATTTTTTACTATCTCCCTACTTTTTAATAATTAAAAAAATTCTACTTTAATTTATTATATGTATTCTGAAATACAACTATTATATAAAATGATTTATTTTACAGTTTGTAAAATCAATCATTTTATATCTCCATTCTAATATATTTTTGATATAATCTGCTTCACAATGTAAGCTAATGATATAATTACTATATCATACTTTAAAAAAAAATTCTACAAATTTAAAAGATTTCACTATTATTATGTTACTAGACAATACTATTTTATTGTTGAGTAGCTGAAACAAATTGATAAATATACTTTTTTAGAGTTTTAACGTTCGATTGTAATGAAAATTAGAATTAGTTAGGCTTTCGAATGAGGCATGTTCACGGTACCTGAAGAATGAAGGGGTCTGAGTGAAAGAGGCTCATGAGAAAGCCTTACTAATTCTTTTTGAATGAAATGAGTAGGTAAAACTCTAAAAAAGTATATTTATCAATTTGTTTCAGCGGTTAATTTATTTGCAAACCATTATCCAGTAACATTATTATATCTAAAATGTTACTGTTCAGGTGCTAATTTATATCCGCAAAAGAGCTATAATATATTATTTTCTCCATTCCTAAAAAATAATATATTATAGCTTCTTTTGATATTATAAATCTAAAAACAGAATATTAAAAATCACAACAAATATTAAAATTCCTTTAACAGTTCTGACTTATCTCTAACTCCAACAAATCTCTTAACTTCTTTTCCATCTTTAAAAATAATTAATGTAGGAATACTCATAACATTATACTTAATAGCTAACTCTTGATTTTCATCAATATTAATTTTTCCAACTTTACCTTTTCCATGTAATTCAGTTGCAAGTTCTCCTATAATAGGTGCCATCATTTTACAAGGACCACACCAATCTGCATAAAAATCAACCAATACTGTCTCATTTGCATTTAAGACCTCTTTTTCAAAATTTTCTAAATTAAACTTTAATTCCATAATTTTACCTCCATATATAATAAATATTAAATTATAAATAAAATATTTCATAAACAATTATTTTTACAGAACTTTATAGCTTGTAATCCTGCTTTTGTTCCTTCATATACTGCTTTAGATATTTGATATAATCCTCCTGTACAATCTCCACAAGCATATAAACCTTTAATTGTTGTTTCCATATTTTCATTTACAAATATTTTGTCTTTATCTATCTTTGCGCCTAATTTCTTAGCAAAATCAGAACTTCCAGCAACACCTTGTGCAATAAAAAGACCATCAACTTTTAATTTACTATTATCTATAAATCTTACTTCTTCTATCTTATTGTTTCCAGAACATTCTTTTATTTGCTTATTAATTATATTAACATTTTCTCCTCTATATTCTGGAATATTTTGCCCATTTGTTAATATTGTAATTGAATTTACTATATTTTCTAACTCCATTGTCTCTGAAATTGCATAATCTCCATTTCCAATTACTGCAACATCTTTATTTTTATAAAAAAAGCCATCACAAATTGCACAATAACTAACACCTTTACCTTCATATTCTTCAATATTGTTAATATTAGGCTTATTTTTTTTATTTCCTGTTGCTAAAATAACTGATTTTGCTTTTAACTCATTATTTAAAGTTTGAACTTTAAATATATTTTTATACACATTTTGATCTGTTTGTATGTTTTCCATTTGTATATTTGTAACTTCATCCTCTAAAATTTCTACACCTAAATTTTCGGCTTGCTTAATTCCTATTTTATATAACTCTTCTCCTTTTACACCATTTGTAAAACCATAATAATTTTCTACTTTTGGTGTCTTTTCTAAAGCTGACTTTTCCTTATATATTACTAGTGTCTTTAAATTTGATCTTATTGTGTATAAGCTTGCTGATATTCCAGCAGGTCCAGCCCCTATTATAATTACATCATACATACAATTCTCCTTATATAACTATTTTAAAAATTAACTCCTATAATTCTATTCAAAAAATTTCTTATAATTCGCAATAACTTAAAAACTACTTATTAAAATTTTAGGTATAAAAATTATTAAACCAATTATGATTGATGTTATAGCTGCTATTAAAACACTTCCAGCTGCTACATCTTTTGCAATTTTTGCTTGTGGGTGTTTTTCTATTGTTATTAAATCCACTGTACTTTCTATTGCTGTATTCACTAATTCTAATGATATTACAAATCCAAATAATATAATACATATTATCCATTCTATTTTACTTATTTTTAGCATTATACCAAATATTATTACTAAAGTCATTATAGTTATATGTATTTTCATATTTCTTTCTTCTTTTATCCCTGTACATATTCCCTCTATTGCATATTTAAAACTTTTTACTATACTTTTCTTACTATCTTTTTTCATTTTTATCACCGATACTTTCTATTATGGCTACTTTTATTTTAAATCACACAACATTACTACATTTTTTAAAAGTAAAGTTCTTATTTTATAATGTCGTCAAAAATTCTTTTAATATCTTCATTAAAATAAATAGCACCACAAGGCTTAACTTCTTCCCCAATTTTAACTTGAACATTCATATTGTTCTTATCACCAGAAAAATACTTAATTGCACTTCTCAATTTATCTTTTTGTTCTTCATTCAATTTAGAAATATCAAAAGTCAAAATTTTAGGTTGTTCTTCTCCCAAATTATTAATATCATTTGCAATAATACTTGCGACCCCATCTTCTCTAATACTTAAACGACCATCAATTATAACTATATTTTCTTCTATCAAAGAATTACCAGCATTTAAGACTGCATTTTCAAAAGCAATTATTTCAGCAACACCATACAAATCTTCAATAGTAACAAAAGCCATAATTTTATTGTTTTTTGTATATTTCTTCTTAATTGATGTAATTATTCCAGCATATTTAACTTTTTGTCCATCAACAAATTTAGGTTTACTCTGGCTTTCTTTATTTAACATTTGATCTCCATTTTCAACATCTAAAATCTGATTTTCTTCTTCCAATCTTAGATCTAAACTATTTATGTTTGTACAATGTATAATCTGTTCTTTAAATTTTTCTAATGGATGTCCTGATATATAAATTCCAAGCATTTCTTTTTCAATTGATAAAAGTTCTTTTTCTTGTAATTCACTTTGTTCTTTAAATATATATTTTTGTTTTTCTATTTCTTCTTTATCTTCTTTAGTACCTATGTCAAACATTGATACTTGCCCATTAAGTGCTTTTTTCTTTCCGCTTTGTATTGTGTCTATTATTCCCTCAAATGATGCTAAAAGAGTTGCTCTTGTTTGTTCAAATTCTTCAAATACTCCTGCTTTTATTAAACTTTCAATACATTTTTTATTTACTTTTGTATCTGCAATTCTTTCACAAAAATCTATAAAATTTTTATATTGTCCATTTTCTTTTCTTTCTTTTACAATGTTTTCAACAGGTTCTGTTCCTACATTTTTAATACTTCCAAGTCCAAAACGTATCTTTCCTGTTTTTGTTTTTTTCTCTTTTTGTTTTTTTCCATTTTGAGAATTTTCAGTAGTTTCATCTGAATATTCAACTGTAAATATTTCTGAACTTTTATTAATATCAGGTTTTAAAATGTCTATTCCTAGTCTTTTACATTCATCTATATATTGTGGGACTTTATCTAAATTTCCAAGATAACTATTTAAAGTTGCTGCAATAAATTCTGCTGGATAATATGCTTTTAAATATGCTGTTCTATATGCTACTACTGCATAACAGGCAGCATGTGATTTATTAAAAGCATATTTTGCAAATTCTGCCATTTCATCAAATATTTTATTTGCAGATTCTGCATCTATTCCATTTCTAATACAACCAGAAACTTCTATTTCTCCATTTTCATTAATTTGACCATTAATAAAAATTTCTCTTTCTTTTTCCATTACATCAAGTTTTTTCTTTCCCATTGCTCTTCTTACTAAATCAGCTCTTCCTAAAGAATAACCAGCTAAGTCTCTTACTATTTGCATTACTTGTTCTTGATAAACCATGCAACCATAAGTTACATTTAATATTGGCTCTAAACTTGGGTGTGTATATTCATTATGACCTGGATTTTGCTTTCCTCTTATATATCTTGGTATTTGATCCATAGGTCCTGGTCTATATAATGAAACTCCTGCTATTAAGTCTTCTAAACAGTCAGGCTTTAGCTCTTTCATAAAGTTTGTCATTCCTTGTGATTCAAATTGAAATATACCTGAAGTATTTCCTTCTTGCCATAATTTATATACTTTGGGGTCTGACATATTTTCATCAAATTCTACATCTATATTATAATTTTGTTTTACCATTTGTACTGTATTCTGAATTACTGATAAATTTCGTAATCCTAAAAAATCCATTTTTAAAAGTCCTAGTTCTTCAAGTGTTGTCATTATAAATTGTGTATTTATTTGCCCATCTCTTACAAAAAGTGGTACATATGTATCAACTGGATCTTTTGTAATAACAACTCCACAAGCATGTGTTGATGCCTGTCTTGGCATTCCTTCTAAAGCCATTGCTATATCTAATATATTTTTTACTTTCTCATCTGTTTCATATCTATCATTTAATTCTTTATTTTGATCAATTGCTTTTTTTATAGTTATATGTAATTCATTTGGAATCATTTTGGCCAAACTATCCGCTTCTGAATATGGATAATCTAAAACTCTTGCCACATCACGTATAACCATTTTAGCTGCCATTGTTCCAAATGTAATTATTTGTGAAACATGGTCATGTCCATATTTTTCTGATACATAATCAATTACTTGTTGCCTTTTTTCATCTGAAAAGTCAACATCAAAATCAGGCATACTAATTCTATCTGGATTTAAAAACCTTTCAAAAAGTAATCCATATTTTATTGGGTCTATATCTGTAATTTCAATTGCATATGCTAAAATTGATCCTGCTCCTGATCCTCTTCCTGGTCCTACTGGTATTTCGTGTGTTTTTGCATAATTTATAAAATCCCAAACAATTAAGAAGTAATCAACATATCCCATTTTTTTAATTATACTTAATTCATATTCTGCTCTTTTTTGTATTTCTTCTGATAGGTTTTTTCCATACCTTTTTTCTAGTCCTTTATCACATAGTTCTTTCAAAAAGTCGTAATGTGTTTCATAATTTTCAGGTACATCATAATTTGGCAAAATTGTATGTCCAAATTCAAATTCTACATTACATTTTTCTGCTATTTTTACAGTATTTTCTATTGCTTCTGGAAATGCTTTAAAATGTTCTGACATTTCTTCTGGTGATTTTACATATAATTCCTCTGTGTCAAATCTCATTCTATCTTCATCACTCATTCTTTTTCCTGTTTGAATACATAATAAAACTTCGTGATTATATGCATCTTCTTTTTTTAAGTAGTGTGCATCATTTGTTGCAACTAATGGTATGTCTAGCTTTCTGGCTAGTTGTACTAGTTTCTGATTTGCTAATACTTGTTCTTGTATTCCATTGTTTTGAATTTCTATGTAGTAGTCTTCTCCAAATATTTTTTTATGCCATAATGCAACTTCTTCTGCTTTTTCTATATTTCCATTTAGTAGTGCTTGATTGACTTCTCCTGCTAAACATGCACTTAAGCATACCAGCCCTTCACTATATTGTTCTAATATATCATGGTCTATTCTTGGCTTATAATAGTATCCATCTACAAATCCTAATGATACTAGTTTGCTTAGGTTTTTGTAACCTTCATTGTTTTTTGCTAGTAGTATTAAGTGATAATAATGGTTGTCTATTCCTGGCTCTTTGTCTAGTCTGGAACGTGGTGCTACATATACTTCACACCCTATTATTGGTTTTATTCCTTGTTTTTTACATTCTTTATAAAAGTCTATTACTCCATACATTACTCCGTGGTCTGTTATTGCTATTGAGTCCATTCCTAGTTCTTTGGCTCTTACTGGTAGATCTTTTATTCTATTTGCTCCGTCTAGTAGACTGTATTCGCTGTGTATGTGTAGGTGTACGAATTTTGACATTTTTTGTTCTCCTTTTTGTTTTTCGTTTTTTAAATTATATCATATTTTTATTTTATATGTAAACAATTAGTTACTAGAAAAAAGCTCAACCTAAGTTGAGCCTTCTTCACACATCTTTTCTTATTCAACACAATGTTTTTCTAATATTCTCCAAATTATATCGTGTCGTCTCATTATTTTCATAAGCTGCATATTTTCGTTTATATAATATGCTATATAAGGAATTTCCTGCATTCTGTTAACATCTTTGTTTATAGAAATCTTATCCACATCTGGAATGATTTCTATTAACTTTTTGGAGATTTGATTATCACCCATTTTTTCAAATCCTCTTGCCAGCCCACAAAACATTTCATAAAAATCTTCTCGGTCTATTTCTTTCCGATGTTCCTTTTTTCCCTCTTTCCAACAAAAAATAATTTCAGTAGTTTTCATAATATTGCCCTCCTTCATTTTTTATTGATACTTTATAGCCTTTGAAAATTTTCGAAAGACTTTTAGTACCTTTGATATTATGGATTATAACATTTATTTTTTTATCTTTCAATATTTTTTTATTATTTTGTTATATTGTATTCATAGTTATAAATTAATTATAATTTTCACTAGCATATTTATTTATTATATAATCAAACTTCTCCCTTTTATAGTCCTTCCAAAACTCATCTCTATTGTCTGTAATAGGAGTAGGTTGATTTAAAGTATAAGTATGTTTAGTACAATCTTCTACTGAACAATCAATAGTTTTTAAATCCTTTCTAATATTATCAAAAATATTTTGACCTTTATCATTATTAATAATAATTAATGACACACCATTTTTATCCCAAAATTCTGGATTTACTTCGTCTACACCCCAAAAATCTGCAATAGTTATATCAGCTGGTCTATGAGTATTAGCATAATTACAAGTATAACATGCTGGTCTTAATATATGATGGCCATAAAATAAATTTCTAAAATATGTAGTAGAAATTTCTGTATTATCACTAAAAATAAAAGTTTCATGATGAGTTGCCCAGCCAAATCTCTTATCTCTAAAAATAAATTTCTTTATTTGCTTATTATTTGCTTGTTCTATATATTTCAAAAATTCTCTAAATATTAATTCACTTGGTACTCCATGACATATTATATCACATGTATATAAATTTTCTTTATATTTATCTTTTATACATGCCTTTACACCAGCTATTTGACAAGGAGTTCCACTAAATAAAACTTTTTTATTATTTTCTAAATCTTTTTTGACATCTTCTATAATATTTTTCATATCACTTTGGATATATTTTGAGCCTTTAAATTTATCTCTTTCTTCTCTATTAGTAGCTCTATTATGAAAAACTGTAAAATCTTCTTTTAGTTCTGCACCATATACTACACCATTTTGTTGTAAAATATAATCTGAAATAGCAATAAATGCACCACCAGATCTACTAGTAAATTGTTCTTTTACATCTTTATGTTTTGCACCATATGCTTGTATAATTGAATTTATTTTATCTTTTTTTATATTTGGGCATATATTATAACATTTTCCACAATTTATGCACTTTTCTTTGTCAATTACTGGATATTTAAACCCCTCTTCATCATAAATCATTTTTATTGCATTTTTAGGACATATATTCATACATGCTGTACAACCACTACATTCACCTTTATTACCACTTTTTAAATACATAAATTCTCCTTTATATTATTTTTTATTATAAAGTACTTAAACTGACAACTATTTTAATGCTTCTTTCAAAAATTTTATTGACTTTTCTTTTTCTTTATTTAATCTATCAAATGCACTTTTATAATCCTGTCCTTTTACATTTTCTAATTCTTCAATTTTATCAATTAATCTATCTTCCATTCCTACAATTTTTAAAATATTTTCCATTCTTGAATTATTATTACTTTTTCTACTTATTGTATAAAATTCTTTTTGAAATATTATAGAAAATATTGTTCCATGAAAAGAGTTTGTAATAACTGCTTTAGCATTTTTTATTAAAGTTAAAAATTCACTTGGACCTGCTTCTGACACTTGCTCACAAAAATATTTCTCATTTTTTTTATCATTTAATTCTATTATTTTTAAATTTTTTTCTTGTGCTATCTTATTAGCAACTTTTGTTAATCTTTCATCTGGTACTAGTGCATATATAAGTACATATTCTCCATGACAATTATCTTCAATTAACTCACTATAATCTTTCTCTTCTAATAATAAAGTTGGATCTAATACCTTTTCAATTTTTTTATCAGTAAATTTTTGAGCATATTCCTGCAAAGTTTCCTCTCTAACTGAGATTTTATCTAATTTATTAATATATTTTTTAAAATCTTCTTCCTCTTCTTTTGTCAATTCTTTTTTTCCCATACTTGCTGCATATGATATTCTTTTACCTTCTGTTTTAAAATTTAAGAAATAACCTTTATTCATATATATAGTAATGTCTGTATTCCAAATTTGATCACTTCCACAAATCCAAGAGTCAATATCTAATTTTTCTAATTGTTCTTCATTTATATAAGTTTTTTCTTCATAATCTATTAGCTGTTTTATAAATGTATTAAACTTTTCCCATCTTTTTTCATTATCATCAGGAAGATATCCATCAGGAATGTCTTCATGATGATAATTTATTATTTTTGTTTCATATCCTAGATCTTTTATATATTTTTTTAATGCATATGCTTGTAGTACTGCACCATAATTATGTGCATCATGAAATGTTAGTATCCCTACTTTCATATCTCATTCCCCTTATATAAATATTTATTTTTTAATTTTCTGTTTATATAATATTTCATTCAATTGTAATTTTTGTTTTTCGTCAAATAAATCAATAATTTTATTTTCTTCAGTTATCATTTTAACTTTATTATACAAATTATTAATTTTATTATTTAATTTTTTACTAATCTTTTCAAAATTGCTTATATCATTATAAGCTGTAATCAAAGTTTTTGCTAAATAATATTTATTATATTTTTCCAATTGTTTATATTTGTCTTTAACATAGTCATATCTCTCAGATATTATATCTATATAATCTAATATCGTTTGTTCATTAATATTATTTACAATACTGCCTTGTCTATTTATATAATAATATTCTGGTTTACCAATTACTAATATTTTTTTACATTTTTCTAATATATAAAAAGTAGTCCCTATATCTTCATATTTTTTACCTATTGGATATCTAATATTTTTAAATAGACTCTTTTTATATAATTTATTCCAAGCATAACTTTGAATATTTTTATCTAATAATATTTCTCTCAATATTTGTATTTTATTATATTCCTCAATACCATTATCTATATTTTTTAAAATTTCTTTGTTTTCATTAACAATATAAAGATTACTAATACACACATCGCCTTCTCTTTCTTGTATAATTTTATACATATCTTCATACATTGTTTTACTAATATAGTCATCACTATCAACAAATCCTATGTATTTTCCTCTAGCTTTTTCAATTCCTATATTTCTGGCATCTGAAAGTCCTCCATTTTTTTTATGTATAACTTCTATTCTATTATCTTGTAATTTATATTTATCACATATTTGTCCACTTTTATCTTGTGAACCATCATCAACTAATATAATTTGTAAATTTTTATATGTCTGATTTAAAATACTTGTTATACATTTTTCTAAATATTTTTCTACATTATATACTGGAACAATTATAGAAATTAAGTCTTTATCATTCAATTTTATTCTCCTCCTTTAAATATTCTATATTTGCTAATTGTTTTATATAGAATTTTTTATTATCAAATTCAATTTCATTTATAGCTACATTATGTTGGCAAAACTTTTCTTTCTCAACATAAAAAGGTTTATTTACTATTTTTCTTAAAAAAGTCTCTATTGCTACTCCATGCGAACATATTAATATTGTTTTTCCTATATTTTTTTTAGAAATCTCAAAAATAAAGTTATACATTCTTTCTGCTACTTCTTTCATTGTCTCTTGTTCTGGAATTCCATATATTTCATTTATTTTATTTTGGTTTTCTTTAATTTCAGGCTGAATTTTATTTACTTCTTCCCATTTCCATCCATCATAAATTCCAAAATACATCTCACATAATTCTTCTTTTTGTTGTATTTGTATTTTATTCATTTTTGCTAATGGTTTTATAGTTTTCACTGTCCTTTGAGATGTACTTGTATATATATTATCAAATTTAATATTCTTTAGTTTTTCAGTTAATTTATTGACCATTTTTATTCCATTATTTGTTAATTCATAATCGTTTCTTCCTGTTAGTCTTTTTTCTGTATTTCCTATTGTTTCTGTATGTCTTACAATATATATTTTTGTTTTATTCTTCATAAAACCTCCTATATTTATAATTTCTTTTAGGTAATATTTTTATATCTGTATTGTTTTCTAGTGCTTGTAATATGTTTGCTATTCTTTTTGGAATATAATCATTTTCATTTCTTATAAAACTTAATAAATATGGTTTATATTCATCAGGTGTTATTGTATATAAATCCATTACTTCAGCTAACATTCTATACCAATCAGAACATTTTTTTACTGTTGGTTTTGACATTACACTTTCTTTCCTATTTCTATAATACTTAAAAACTTTAATACTAGCATTTTTAGTTTTTTCTGAAAGAATTGTAGCTTTTAAACTATATAACTCATCTTCATAATACATTCCTTCTACAAATTTCATATTATTTTTAATTAAAAATTCTCTTTTCCAACATCTACTTGATACAGAAAAAGTCAAATCACATATAAGACGTGCTTTTTTACTTGAATTTTCATCATTTGATATTCTTGCTTTATTACCTTGTCCTACATCTTCATATCCTAAATATAAAATATCTAATTCTTCTTCCCCTATTATCTTGTCTATTTCCTTTAATGTGTTATTATTGTATAATGTATCATCACCATCTAAAAATATTATATATTCACCTCTTGCATTATCTATTGCAATATTTCTAGTAGCTCCTGCTGTTCCTGAATTTTTTTCTGTTTTTAATACTTTTAACTTGTTTTCTTTATAGTTTTCTATTTCTTTCATTGTATTATCTGTTGAACAATCATCTACTATTATTATTTCGTAATTTTCAAAATCTTGTTTTAATACACTATCTATTGCTCTTTTAATATAATTTTCAATATTATAACTACTTATAACTACTGTAAATCTTATTTTATCCATTTATATTCCTCCAGAATTATGTTATTTTTTGTATTATATCACACTAATTTTTATTTTACTAGTTATTTTTTTATAATTGTAATATTTATGTAAATTAAAGTTCATGTCAAATGTTAAATCTGTAGAGTAGCAAAGCTA
>CAOSZT010000023.1 GCA_948528155.1 uncultured Clostridia bacterium
TTTATATATTAATTCTATTTATTTTATTTACTTTTAATGTTTCATCATTTAACTCAAAAATAACTCCACTAAAAATACATTCTCCCTCTGCTATTTTATATTTTTCTGGTAATGATGTTGTCATCCTTTTTATTGCTACATCTATATCCATTCCCAAAACAGAATTTTTTGGACCTGTCATTCCTATATCTGTAATATATGCAGTCCCTTTTGGCAATATTTTTTCATCTACTGTTTGTACATGTGTATGTGTTCCAAAAACAGCTGTTACTTCACCATCTAAATAATATCCAAATGCTATCTTTTCTCCTGTGGCTTCTGCATGAAAGTCTATTAATATTATATCAACATCTTTTTTTATTTTGTTTACTATTTTTTTTGCTATAATAAAAGGATTTTCTGTTAAAATATTTATTTCTGCTCTTCCTAATAAGTTAATAACTGCTATTTTTTTGTTTTTGCAATTATATATATTATATCCTTTTCCAACAACTCCTTCTGGATAATTTGCTGGTCTTATAATCTTTGGATGATCTATAAATTTAAAAATATCTTTTTTTCCCCATGTGTGATTTCCCATTGTAATTACATCTACTTTTTCAGATAATATGTCATCAAAATTTTTTTGAGTTATCCCAAATCCTTCTGCCGAATTTTCTGCATTTACTATGCAAAAATCTATTTTCTCTGTTTCTATTAAACCTGGTAATATTTTCTTCAATTCTTTTATTCCAGATGCTCCTACTATGTCTCCAACTGCTAAAATTTTCAAGCTAATTCCTTCTTTCTTTTTATTTGTCTATATAATACTATAAAATTATTTATAATTCAATACTATATAAAAAAAAGATGTGGTAAAAAAAAAGACTGCAAAGTCTAACTTTGCAATCTTAAATTTTATTTAGCATAATCAACAATTCTAGTTTCTCTAATAACATTAATTTTTATTTGACCTGGATAATCCATATCATTTTCAACTTTTTTAGCAACATCTCTTGCAAGTATAGTCATTTCATCATCATTAATTTTTTCTGGTTTTACTATAATTCTAACTTCACGACCTGCTTGAATCGCAAATGATTTTTCAACACCTTCAAATGAGTCAGCTATTTCTTCAAGATTTTGTAGTCTTTTAATATATGCTTCTAATGTTTCCCTTCTTGCTCCTGGTCTTGATGCACTTATTGCATCAGCTGCTTGTATTAATACTGCTTCTAATGTTTGTGGCTCTACATCTTCATGGTGTGCTTCAACTGCATTTATAACTAATGGGTTTTCTTTATATTTTTTTAATATTTCTACACCAATTTCTACATGTGTTCCTTCCATATCATGATCTAATGCTTTTCCTATATCATGCAATAAACCTGCTCTTCTTGCAATTTTAGCATCTAATCCTAATTGTTCTGCCATAATTCTTGCTAAATTTGAAACTTCTATTGAGTGATTTAATACATTTTGTCCATAACTAGTCCTATATTTAAGTTTTCCTATTAGTTTTATTAAGTCTGGATGTAATCCTATGACTCCTGTTTCTAAAACTGCTCTTTCTCCTTCTGATTTGATTGTTTCTTCAATTTCTTGTTTTGCTTTTTCAACAACTTCTTCTATTTTCGCTGGATGTATTCTTCCATCATCTATTAGTTTTTCTAGTGCAATTTTAGCAACTTCCCTTCTTAATGGATCAAATCCTGATAAAACTACCGCTTCAGGTGTGTCATCTATTATTAAGTCTACTCCTGTTAAAGTTTCTAAGGCTTTTATATTTCTTCCTTCTCTACCAATAATTCTTCCTTTCATTTCATCACTTGGAAGTGCAACTATTGATACTGTTGTTTCTTGTGAGTGATCTGCTGCACATTTTTGAACAGCATATGTTAATAATTCTCTAGCGACTTTATTCGATTCTTCTTTTGCTTTTTGATTTGCTTCTCTTATTATTGTTGCTTTTTCTACTGTAATTTCTTTTTCAACTTCTTTTAATAATATGTCTTTTGCTTCTTCTCTTGTTAAAGCTGCTATTCTCTGAATTTCTTTCATTTCTTGCTCATATAATTTTTCAATTTCTTGTTTTTGATTTTCAACTTCTTTTACTCTTTGTTCCAAATTTTCTTCTTTTTTTTCAAAATTTGCTGAACGTTTGTCTAAATTTTCTTCTTTTTGAATAAGTCTTGTTTCTTGTTTTTGTATTTCGCCTCTTCTTTCTTTAATCTCTTTATCTAATTCATTTCTACTGTTTACAATTTCTTCTTTTGCTTCAATAATCTTTGCTTTTTTTAAGTTTTCTGCTTCAGTTTTTGCTGTTTTTACTATTTTTTTAGCTTCTTCTTCAGCACTATTTATTTTAGATTCTGCAATTTTCTTTCTATATACAATTCCTATTAGAATTCCTATTGCAAGTGAGATTAAGATAGTGGCGATTATGATTCCTATATTCATGAATCTACACCTCTTTCTTATTTAATTTTCAATGTACGAATCAAATATATATTTTATGTTTTTTGCTCATATATTTTTTTCTTACCTATTATATTTTATCTTTATTAGGCTTAACTGTCAAGTGATTTTTTAAAATTTCAAAGTAAAATGTTACAAGATAATACTTTTTTATAGTTAAGTAGTCAAAAAATAAGACAAATTAGGATTGCCCTATTTGTCTTATTTTTCCATCTTTAACACTAAATTTTGCAACTTTTCCCTTAACTAATTTACTATCTAAAATTTCCTCAGCCAATTTATCTTCCACTAAACTTTGGATAGTTCTTCTCAAAGGTCTAGCACCAAAATTCTTATCAATACCTTCTTTTGCAATCAGCTCTTTAACTTCAGGCTCTAACACAACTTCATATTTTTGTTCTTTAAGTCTATTAATTACCTCATTTAGCATAATATCAATAATTTGTCCAATCTCATTATCATCTAATTTATGGAACACTATTATTTCATCAATACGATTTATAAACTCAGGTCTTAACTCTTTTTTTAATTCTGCCATAACCTCTTTTTTAGTTTCTTCATATTCTTTTTGATTATTTTTTTCTTTATCAGTTTCAATATTATTTGTAAAACCTAAAAATTTTTTATCTGTAATAACTCTAGCACCTAAATTTGAAGTCATAATTATAACTGTATTTTTAAAATTAACAGTTCTACCTTGGCTATCAGTTAATCTTCCATCTTCCAAAATTTGAAGTAACATATTCATTACATCAGAATGTGCTTTTTCAATTTCATCAAATAATATGACTGAATATGGTTTTCTTCTTATTTTTTCAGTTAATTGTCCACCTTCATCAAATCCAACATATCCTGGAGGTGATCCTATTAATTTAGATATAGAATGTGGCTCCATAAATTCTGACATATCAACTCTTATCATAGAATTTTCATCACCAAATAATACTTCTGCTAAGGCTTTTGATAATTCTGTTTTTCCAACTCCTGTTGGTCCTAAAAATAGAAATGAACCTATTGGTCTTTTTGGGTCTTTTAGCCCTACTCTTCCTCTTCTTATAGCTTTTGCTACTGCGTCGACTGCTTCATTTTGCCCTACAACTCTTTTGTGCAATTCTTTTTCAAGATTCTTTAATTTCTGATTTTCATCTTCTGTTATCTTTTTTGCTGGAATACCAGTCCAGCTTGCAATAACTTCTGCTATATTTTCATCTGTTATATTTATAATTGATTTTGTATTTTTATTTTTCCATTTATTTTCTTCTTTTTCAAATTTTTCTCTTAAAGTTTTTTCTTTATCTCTATATTCTGCTGCTTTTTCAAACTTTTGGTTTATAACAGCTTCTTCTTTTGCATTTTTTGTTTTTTCAATATCTTCTTGTATTTTTTTTAAATTATCTGGCTCAATAAAAGTTTTCAATCTAGCACGAGATGCCGCTTCATCTATTAAATCTATTGCTTTATCTGGTAAAAATCTATCATTTACATATCTAACAGATAATCCAACAGCAGCATTAATTGCTTCATCAGTAATTTTAACATTATGATGTGCTTCATATTTATCTCTAATTCCTTTTAATATTAAAACTGTATCCTTTTCAGAAGGCTCGTTTACAGTAACTGGGCTAAATCTTCTTTCTAAAGCTGAATCTTTTTCTATAAATTTTCTATACTCATTTAAAGTAGTTGCTCCCACTAATTGAATTTCTCCCCTTGCAAGTAAAGGTTTTAAAATATTTGCTGCATCAATTGCTCCTTCTGCTGCACCTGCACCAACTATTGTATGAATTTCGTCTATAAAAAGAATTATATCTCCAACCTTCTTGACTTCATTTAAGGCTTTTTTAATTCTTTCTTCAAAATCACCCCTATATTTTGCACCTGCAACCATTCCAGAAATATCAAGAGTAACAACCCTTTTATCTTTTAAAATTTCTGGAACATCACCTGAAATAATTTTTTGAGCTAATCCTTCAACTGCTGCTGTTTTCCCAACTCCTGGCTCTCCTATTAAACAAGGATTATTTTTCGTTCTTCTAGATAAAATTTGAATAACTCTTTCAATTTCCTCTTTTCTACCAATTATTGGATCAAGTTTTCCTTCTTCTGCTTTTTTTGTTAAGTCTTCTCCAAATTGATTTAATGTTGGTGTTTGATTATAACTTCCTTTTCCTCTTTGTCTTGAATTTCCTGATTGTTCATCTGCTGAGTTATAGTTTTCTCCTTCATTTATTACTTTTACAATTTCATTATATAGTTTTGGAATATTTGCATTTAGATCTAATAATATTTTAGCTGCTATACAATCTCCTTCTCTTAATATTCCTATTAATAAATGCTCTGTTCCTATATAATTATATCCTAGTTTTCTAGCTTCAATAAAAGCCACTTCTACAACTCTTTTTGTCCTTGGTGTAAAATCTACTATGTTTTCAATTGGCTCTTCTCTTCCTACTAATTCTTCCATTTGATTTAATATATCATCAGCTGTTATTTGCTGATTTTCTAAAACCCTTGCAGCAACTCCATTGCCTTCTTTGGCTAGTCCATATAATATATGTTCTGTTCCTATGTAGCTATGTCCTAGCTCTAGGGCTATGTCGTTTGCTATTTCTATCGCTTTGTTTGCTCTGTTTGTAAATTTGTATGTCATTTTATACACTTCCTTTCACTTCGCTTCGTTCATCGCCATATAAGATTTTCTTCTAAAATCTTATATGACAGATTTTTTTGACTTTTTATGTTTATTTTGTTATAATTATATTAGATAACTGTAATTTAGAAACTAGATATTTTAGTTTCTATCCACAAAATAGGAGTTTTAAATATGAAACCACAAACAAAAATTTCCATTCTTATTTTGATTTCCAACATAGTTGGACTTTGGGCTTTAGCAGGAATATGCGAATTTTGTATAATTCCTCCAGACCTACACATGGTAGTAATAATCCTATTTACTCTTTTCCATTTCTTTGCTTTGGTAAAGACACTCGAAGTAAAGAAAAAATGATTTTCCCCCTTTGGGGGTTTTATTTTTCCTCCATAATCTGACTAATAATCTCAGCCCTTTTAATATCCCTTTCCAAAGGCTCATACTGCTCACCTAAAAACTTTTGCATACTTGCAGGTTTAGTGAACAAAATCAACTTTTGAATTTTACTATCGTTAAGTTCTTTTAAAATTCCTAAGTCTGTTCCCAGTTTTACATTAGAAATCAAACTTTGTACTTCGTCTAAAGAAATTTTCTTACAATTTTTAAGTAATCCAAAACTCCTATAAATAGTATCTTCTAAATCAATTGTATCTTTTGCCAAAAATTTTCTAGCATTTCTCTCTTGCTCAATTAAATTATTTGCCACTACTCTTATATTTTCGATTATTTCTTGTTCAGTTACTCCTAATGTTCTTTTATTTGAAATTTGATATATATTTTGATTATTTTTATTATCTTGTCCATATTCGCCTAATATGTTTATTCCAAAATTATTTATAGTATAAAATACTTTGTCTATATTTCTTGTTTTTTCTAATGCAGGTAAATGGACCATTACAGAAGCCTTGAGACCTGTACCACAATTTGTTGGTAAACTCGTTAAATATCCATATTTTTTATTTGTTGCATATCCTAAAACCTCTTCAATTTTCTGATCTAGTTCGATTGAATAATTTAAAGTATTTTCTAATTCAAAACCAGAACTAAAAACTTGTATTTTAAGATGGTCATCATCATTAATCATTATACAAATATTTTCTTCATCATTTATTAAAATTGCACCTGTTTCATTCTTATTTAAAGCATATTCTGGGCTTATTAGATTTTTTTCAACTAAACTCATTTTTGTTATATCATCCATATCTTTTAATTCTAAGTATTTTAGTCCATAACCTATTAAGTATAAATTTTCTTTTATTTTATTTTTTAATTTTTCTATATCTGTTTTTATTTTTAAGTTAAACTTGAAACCTTGTAAATTCCTTGCAAATCTAATTCTTGTACTTGTTATTACATCTGATTCTTTCCCTGTTTGTAAATACCAATTCATATTTACCACCTTTCTTGTCCATATGACAGTTTCAATTTGACATCTTATATTTAACTACCTATCCACATCTTTATGTGCTGATTTTGAGTATTTTATTAATATCTTAGATGTCAAGTCATAGATATTTTGTAATTAATGTCAAAGCCTGCC
Source organism: uncultured Clostridia bacterium (assembly GCA_948528155.1). Classification (GTDB taxonomy): domain Bacteria; phylum Bacillota; class Clostridia; order TANB77; family CAG-508; genus CAG-269. The sequence continues at coordinate 6,648 of CAOSZT010000023.1, forward strand.
TTCATGGGGGCTTTTTTATTTCTCCTCTTTCTTAATTTCATCTCTTATTTTAGCAGCATCTTCATATCTTTCCTCTTTTATTGCTAGTTTCAAATCTTTTTTTAATCTTTCTAATTTATTTTCAATATTATTTACTGAACTATTTTCTTTACTATTTTCAAATTTCACCTTATTATCAGATATCTTCCCTAGCCTTCCATTATGTCTATTAGCACCTTGTAACTTCTTTAAAATTGGATCCATTCTATCCTGAAAAATATCATAACAATTTGGACAACCATATCTTCCAGTATTAATGATATCATTAAAATTTGAATTGCAACTATCACATTTTATTTGTTTTACTTCACTTAATAAAGGAATAAAATCTGATGAACTACTAAAGTCTTCTAAAAAACTTCCAAATAGATTTGAAAAATCTAGTGATGGCATTCTAATATCCATTTTTTCAGTTATTCCTAACTCTTTACTACATTCTTCACAAAGGTGTAACTCTTTTTTTACACCATTTATATTTTCTGAATAGCTCACATTTGCTACTCTTTTTTTACAATTTTCACATAACATTTTATATAAACCTCCACTTATTTATTTTACCATTATTATTTGAACTGTTGTAAATAGTAATTTACTCTATATTTAACAACATGTTTTTAAATATTCTTGCTCTTACTTCATCCTTAATATCTATATCTAATTTAAGTACATTATCACTTGTAGCAACTTTTAAAAGTTTAGCTTCTTTCTCTGTTATAATATTATATGTTAAAAAATCACTTAGCAAAATGTCTATTTCATTTACTGTTATCGTTTTTCCTATATTATTTATTATATGCATTATATAGTCTGATTTGGTATTACTAATTTTCTTTATTTTGATGTTTCCACCACCACCCCTTTTACTTTCTACATAATAACCTTGTGATGGCTTAAATCTTGTTGATATTACATAATTTATTTGTGATGGTACACAATTAAAATATTGTGCTAATTCATTTCTTTGAATTTCTATGTAATTGCTTTCATCTTCTTCAAATAACTCCTTAATAAAATCTTCTATTACATCAGACATTCTCATTTTATCAGTCTCCTTTTAAAAATTTTGTTCCTTTGTGCGATTTCAAAAATATTTTTTTATTTATATTTTTTCATTATATTGTCTTTGACTTTCTTTGACCTATATATATATTATAAAGGTTTTTTAAAATAAATCAATTTCGTTTTTTGACCTTCTCTGACTTTATTTGACCTTTTTTGATTTCTAATTTTAATAATACTACTTTTTTCTCTTTTTATCTTTCTTTATCATCTTTTTTTGTTATATTTTCTAATTCTTCTACTTTTTCTTTCTGTTGTGGTAATGATACCCAAGCAAAATATGATGATATAAATTCTCCATATTTTGTAGTATCTTCCCCCACTTCTTCCGATGTCTTTCTTATTTGTTTTCCTAAATCTTTATTATCACTCATAAAAACACATACCTTTCTAGATTTAATACATCTATTAAAACTATATAAAGTATGTGCAATTTTCAATTTTATATACAATAAATACTTATTACTTAATAAACTTTATACTAATATTCTATGAACTAAAAATACTATATTTTTAATACAAGTCCTGGGTATATTAAATTTGAACTTCTTAATCCATTAAGTCTTGCAATTCTTCTTGCACAAGTTCTATATCTTCTTGCAATTCTCCACAAAGAATCTCCTCTTTGTACAGTATAATATGAATATGTATAACTTGAACTAGCAAAATTTCCATACAAAATCAATCTTTGTCTTGGATATATTAAATTCGGATTACTTATATTATTCCATTTTACTAAATTTTGTACAGTTGTTCCATATCTTCTTGCAATTCCCCATAATGTATCTCCTCTTTTTATTGTATAATATGTTTTTCCAGTTGAATTTGATTCACTTCCTTTAATATTAGAATTTGTATGTATTCTCAGTACTTGACCTGGATATATTAAATTTACATTCTGAATTGCATTTATTTGAGCTATTTGTTGGACTGTAGTACCATATTGTTCTGCAATTCTTCCTAAAGTATCACCTCTCTTTACAGTATAAAATACTGTTTCTGTATTATAACTATCATTTGGATTTTCTGTAGTTGGTATTTCTGAATTATCATTTAAAAAAATTTCTTGTGAGAACAAATCTCTATCAACATTTCCTCTTATTCCTGGAACTACACCTCTATCTGTATATTGGACTCCAATAAATGTATTCCAACTTGCATTAATATTTCGAAGATTTCTATAATCTCCATAATAAGCTATCCATAATTCTCCTTGTTCTGAAAGCTGATTATTAAAAGTACTTTCACTATTATATAAATCACTATAAATAATTACTTGCTTTTTTGTTAATTCTTTCAACTTTTGTATAAAAGCCATTGCAATTTGATTAATTTGTTCTTTTCCTACTCTACCAAATTGTTCATAGTCTAGTGCTAGTTTACAGTCAACTTGTTTCCCAGATATTATTGATGCAAAAAAAGTTGCTTGTTGCTTTGCTTCTTCTTCATTTACAGCTGTTAAAAAATGATAAAATCCTACTTTTAAACCATTTGCCTTTGCATTTTCATAGTTTATTTCAAAATATGGATCTTTTATATTATTTCCTTGACTTGCTTTTATATATACAATATCTATTCCTGAATTTTTTACTTGTTTATAGTCTATGTATCCCTGCCAATCACTTACATCAATACCTTCATATCTTAGTTCACTTTGTGGAGCTAGTGCATATATGTAGTTAACAGTTGCTATTGTAAATATTAAAAAAAATATAATTATTTTTGATATTCTCATGAAATGCCTCCTTATCTTTTTATTATTTATTTTCTGATATGATATAATTTATTTTACATACATTTATCATATAGTTATACCCTCTAAATTACAACATGAGTAAAATTTTTATCATATCAATAAATAAAATGAGTATATTGTATTATATTAAAACTTTTTATTTAGGTGATTTCATGTTTTCAAAATGTAATTTTTTTATATTAAAAATTAAAAGAAATATTTTAGTATTAATATTTTTAGCATTTGCTACAAGTTTATTATTATTTTCTAGTAATAATTTGCCAGCAATAAAAAAAGGCTTATCACTTTGGGCAAATTCTGTAGTCCCTTCTCTTTTTCCTTTTTTTGTTGCTACTGAACTTTTGATGAATACTAATTTTGTAAATGTTTTAGGAAGATTTTTGAATAAAATAATGAAACCTTTATTTAATATTAGAGGTGAAGGATCTTTTGGTTTCGTTATGGGGTTAATTAGTGGTTATCCTGTTGGAGCAAAAATTGCTTGTGATTTTAGAGAAAATAATATTTGCTCTAAAGAAGAATGTGAAAGATTATTGAGTTTTACAAATAATTCTGGTCCTTTATTTATCTTTGGAACTGTTGGTATTAGTATGTTTGGTAATTCTACTATTGGTTTTATTTTGCTTGTTACTCATATTTTAGCTTGTATTACTGTTGGAATTATTTTTAGATTTTGGAAATTTAATTCTTTTAGTTCTGATTATTTTGGAAGTAAAAATTCTAACTTTAAGAAATTTAAAAATGTTACTTTCTCTAATTTAGGCGAAGTTTTAGGTAAAAGTATTACTAATAGTATTTCTACTGTTTTAATGATTGGTGGTTTTGTTGTTATTTTTTCTAGTATTATTTCTATTTTGAAAGCTAGTGGTATTTTAAATAATCTAATTTTGATGTTTACTCCTATTTTTAATTTTTTACATATTGATAGTTCTTTTATTTATGGTATTTTGACTGGTTTTCTTGAAATTACTAATGGAATTAGTTCTATTTCTAGTGTTAATATAAAGGAGATTTCTGTTAATATTGTTTTAACTGCTTTTTTGCTTGGTTTTGGTGGTGTATCTGTTTTACTTCAAGTCTTGAGCATTACTTCTAGAACCGATTTGTCAATAAAACCTTATATTTATGGTAAAATTTTACATGGCATTTTAGCTGCTTTTTATACTTTTGTACTTATTTATGCTTTTCCTTTTTTTAATTTTAATTTATAAAACTCATATATATTTATTTATAATTTATCTAAAAATTAGATTATAATACTGTTTTTTTGATTAATTTTTCTTTTTGAAGAAAATCACATAATTCATAAATTCTGTAAAAAGCCTTGAAAAAAACTACAAATAAATAAAATTAAAATTATGAATATTTATAACTTTTCAAAATATAATTTATTAATATGATTGGAGATGATTTTATGGATAAAGATTTTAATAATATGCCACCATTTATGGATTTTTCTACTATGCAACAAATGGGAATAGGTGGAACTTCACCTGAAATGAATGATATATATCGCGATCCTATGTTTAATCCTATGGTTCAATATGAGCAAGCCTATTGTTATTACAGATACTTATGTATGCAAATGGATTATAAGATTAAATGTAAAGAATATGAAAAATTGTGTAATAATTCTCATAATATGAATACTGAAAGATCTCAAAGAAGAGTTGAATAAGAATATTTTACCTCTTATTCAGCTTTCTTATATAAATCACATTCAATTTTATTTGCTAAAAATTTATTTAGTAATTGTGAATTTTTTATTAATTCTTCTTTCTGTTTTTTGGTTAATTTTTTTAGTTGAAATTCTAATTTAGATGCTAACACTCTATTTTCACATTTCCAAGCAATTTCCATTTTTATTGCATTATGTGTTAATGTGTATTTTGCTGTTTTTTCTCCTTTTTCTTTATGTTCTTTTAATCGTCTTTGCAAATCTGTAGTTATTCCTGTATATAGAGAATTATCTTTACATCTTAACATATATGTGTAATACATCTTTATCTCCTTTTGTATATAAATTCTTTAAAAATTACAAAATTTATGAAAATAATTACCTACTATATTATTTTTTAGAAATGGATGTGGGGACCAACAAGTTACAGTTTGTAAATAAAAATTTGTGGAGTAGCTACACCGCAAAATTTTATCTACAAACTGTTAGCAGTTGGGAATGGATAAAAAATAATATATTATAGCTCTTTTTCGGATATAAATTAGCACCTAAACTGTAACAAAAGTTTTTCCAAAATAAATATTGATTGTAGATTTATTTTTATATTATATTTTTATTTATAAAGATTTAATTGTGCTTCAATATTAAGAAGTCTATTATATTTTGCTACTCTATCAGTTCTACATGGTGCACCTGTTTTTATTTGTCCTGCATTTATTGCAACTGCTATGTCTGCAATAGTTGTATCTTCAGTTTCTCCAGACCTGTGTGATATAACTGTTTTATATCCTTTTCTTTTTGCTTCTCTAATTGTTTCTAATGTTTCTGTTAATGTTCCTATTTGATTTGGTTTTATTAATATTGCATTTGCTACATTTTCTTTAATTCCTTTTTGTAATCTTTTTATATTTGTTACAAATAAATCATCACCTACTAATTGAATTTTATCACCTAATTTTTTTGTTAATTCTTTCCATGATTCCCAATCTTCTTCTGCTAAACCATCTTCTATTGATATTATAGGATATTTTTCTGTTAGATTTACTATATATTCTATCATTTCTTGTTTTGTTTTATATTCTTTTGTTTTCCAAAAATAATACCCATCTTTTCCTGTTTTTTTAGCTTCATCATACATTTCTGTACTTGCTACATCTAGTGCTAAGCATATGTCTTTTCCTGGTTCATATCCTGCTTTTTTTATTGCTTCTACTATTGATTCTAATGCTTGTTCTTCATTTTCTAAATTTGGAGCAAATCCTCCTTCATCTCCTACTCCTACTGAATATCCTTTTTCTTTTAATACTTTTTTAAGTGTATGATACACTTCTACTCCTCTTTTTAGTCTTTCTGCAAATGTAATACTTCCTATTGGCATTATCATAAATTCTTGTATATTTATATTATTATCTGAGTGTTTTCCTCCATTTAAAATGTTCATCATTGGTATTGGTAATTCATTTGCATTTATACCTCCAATATAGTTATATAATTCCATTCCTAATGAATTTGCTGCTGCTTTTGCCACTGCTAAAGATACTCCTAGTATTGCATTTGCACCTAAGTTTGATTTGTTTAATGTATCATCTAGTTGTATTAATTCCTTGTCTATTTTTCTTTGATCATATACATTAATATCTATTAATTTTTTTGCTATTTTTTTATTTACATTCTCTACTGCTTTACTTACACCTTTTCCTAAATACCTATTTTTGTCATTATCTCTTAATTCTACTGCTTCAAAACTTCCTGTTGATGCTCCTGATGGAACTAAGGCTACTCCTGAAAATCCTCCTTCTGTAACTACTTCAACTTGCACTGTTGGATTTCCTCTTGAATCTAATACTTCTAGTGCTTCTATGTGTTTTATTGCTAAAAAATCTTTCATATAAAATACCACCTTTCTTTTAGTGTTATTTTATACTATTTTTTCCATTTTTATACAAAATATTATTACTAATAATTAAAAACATTTTTGTATATATTGTAAATCTTACTTTTTATTTGTTCTAATTCATCATATAATTTTACAATTATAACTTTTCTAAATGCTATATCTTGCTTCTTCCAGTTATTATATATTTTTCAATTTTTATTATAGTAATACTTTTATAGTTTTAATAATAATACCTGTTACTAAAATTATTATTTCATTATATTTATACTATAAAATATCAAAAATGTATATATTTTTTATATATTAAACTAAAAAATCATTTTGCAATATTTATTAGTTTTATTAACTTGCCTTTTTATTTCTCAATTGCATTGCATATTGTATTGTAGTTTCATTTATTTCTCCTGAAGAAATTCTTGCAATTTCTTCTATTGTTTCTCTTTCATTTAATAGTTTTATATTAGTATTTGTTCTATCTTCTATTACTTTTTTACTTATAAAATAATTATAATCTGCAATTGCGGCAATACTTGGTAAATGTGAAATACACAATACTTGATGATTTTTTGATATTCCATTTAATTTTTCTGCTACTGCATTTGCAGCTTTTCCACTTATTCCTGTATCTATTTCGTCAAATATTAATATTGGCATTTTATCTGTGTCTGCTAAAACTTTTTTAATTGCTAACATTATTCTTGACATTTCTCCTCCTGATGCTATTTTTGATAATGGCTTTTCATCTTCTCCTAAATTTGTTCTTATATAAAATTCAACTTCATCTTTTCCATTTTCAAAGAATTCTTCTTGTATGTAATTTATATGTATGTTTATTTTTGCATTTTTCATCTCTAATTCTTCTAATATTTCATTAACCTTATTACTCAATTTATTTCCATATTTTACTCTTAATTCATTCATCTTTTGTGCTAAAATTGTCATTTCTTCTTTAATTTGTTTTAATTCTTTTTTTAGTTTATTATTATATTCATCTAAATTTTCTATATGTTTAATTTCTTTTTGTATTTCATTTTTATAGTCAATTATTTCTCTTATGTTATTTCCATATTTTCTTTTTAATGAATAGATTAAATCTAATCTTTGCTCTATTTCTTCTCTTTCTTGTTCATCAAAATATATTTCTTCTCTATAATTTGAAATATCTCTTGATATTTCCTGTAATTCATAGTATATATTTTTTAAATTATTTGATGTTTTTATATAAATTTCATCTATATTTTCAATTTTTTCTAATGCTCTTATTGCTATATTTAGGTTGTCTATACTATTTTCTCCTATTGCTATATCTGCTTCATTTAGATTTTTTGATATTTTCTCTGAATTTATAATTATTTTTCTTTTTTCTTCTAATTGGTTTTCTTCTTTTTCTTTTAAGTTTGCTTCTTGTATCTCATTTATTTGATATTTTAATAAATCTAACTTTCTTTCTCTTTCTTTTTCATCTCCATAATTTGCTTTTAATTGTTTTTTTATTTCTATATATCTTTGATATTTTTCTTTATATTCATTTTTTATATTTAATATTTCTTCTTTAATATATCCATCTAAATATTTTAAATGAAATTTATTATCAAATAAACTTTGATTATCATTTTGTCCATGTATTTCAATAAATTTGGTCATAAAGTTTTTTAACTCACTTACTGTTACCATTCTTCCATTTATCTTACACATATTTTTTCCATTTAAATTTATTTCTCTTGATACTATTATGTTTCCATCAATTGCGTTTTCATTTTTAGGCTCATACATACAAATCTCTACAAATGAATTTGTTTCTCCTTTTCTTATCATCTCTTTAGAAAATCTTCCACCTGATATTATTCCTAAAGAGTCTATTATTAGTGTTTTTCCTGCTCCTGTTTCTCCTGTTAATACATTCAAACCTTTGTTTAAATCTATTGTTAAATCATCTATTATCCCTATATTTTTTATATGTAATGTTGTTATCATAAAAAGACCTCCTAAAATTTTTGTTCGGTCTTATTATATATTCATCTTTTTAAATTGTCAATAGTTTTTACAAACTTTTTTTCGTTTTTTTTTAATGGTTACAGTTCAGGTTAAATTTTAAATCTGTAGTATTCTTTACATTTCTAAATATTTGAAAAATCTCTCTTTTTTTCCACTTAATCTACTTGAATCTATAAAATTAATTGTCCCTCTTTTTTGTTTATTTATTAATTTTTTTTCTCTAAGAACTTCCTGTAAATGTTTTGCCAAACTATTTGCTCCATTAAAAAAATTCACATTTCCTAATATTTTACTAATTTCGTCTTGTATTATTGGATAATGTGTACACCCTAAAACAACATTTTCAACTTTTCCTATATATGATGAAAGATTTTCTTTTAGATATATTTTTATTTTTTCTCTATTTCCTTCTTCTATTATATCTGCTAATCCCTTACATGCTAGTAAGTAAGTTTTATTATTATTATATTTTTCATATAATTTATGAAATTTCTCACTTTCTATTGTTCCTTTTGTTGCCATTACTAATGTTGTTTTTTCACAAGCATAATCAAATACCATTTTATATGCTGGCTCTATTGCTATTATTATTTTATCTTTGTATTTTTCTCTTAATTGTTTTGCAGCTTTTGCACTTGCTGTGTTACAAGCAATAACTATTGCTTTGCAATTATTGTCTATAAATTGTTTTACAATTTTATCACATATATCGAATATTTCTTCATCTTTTTTGTCTCCATATGGATTATTTTTTGAATCACTATAATATATATAATCTTCATTTGGTAATACTTTTAAAATTTCTTTTAAAACTGTTACTCCTCCTATTCCTGAATCAAAAATTCCAATATATTGTTTTTTATCCATTTTTTACTTCCTTTATATTATTTTATATTTTTTTCATACCAATTTGCAAAATTTATCATTGCATCTGTTGATTCTAATCTTTTTCTATTTTGTCTTTCTTCTTCAGTCATCTCTGCCAAAGTTTTTTCATAGCCATATGGTTTGTATATATACCATAATTCTGACCATTTTTTGTTAGTATCTTTTCCTAATATCTCTATTGCTAAGTTTCCTTCATGATTTCCATCAAATTGATATATTTGTTTTCCATCATAAAATGATAAACATTCTTTAAATCTACATTTTCTATTTTGTTTTCCTTCCATAAGTTTTAATATTCCTTGTAACCCTATTGTATTTAGAGCATAGTTTACATATGCTCTTGGAAATCCATTTAGTTCGTCTATGTAAAATCCACAGTCTAATGATATACAAGGTTTATTTACTAGTTTATATGCTTCTTGTACTTTAACTTTTGAAATATATTTTATATCATCACTTCTTGGTTCTTCTAGTTCATATTCAAATATTTTTAAATTTACATTTTTTAGTACTTTTTGTGCTGATGCTATCTTTCCTTTGTTATGTGTTACAAATATTATTTCTTCCATATTTTCCCCCCATACTTTATTATTATAAATCAATTTATATTATATCAAGAAAACTTAAATTTTTATTATAAATAAGAAACAACATATGGACTACTAAATAATCCATGTATGACAAAATAATTATCTTTCATATAGTTTTACCTCCAATTATCATTAATATATTCTGTTAAAGCCATTATAAATGCCATTTCTGTTAAATCTATTCGTGATATTTTATCATTTGTTAATAATTGTATTGCCCCACCTTTATTATGTCTTTCTTCATCTTCTTCAAATATTTTATTCATTACTTGACTTAAATCTGTATTTATAACATCTTGAACTAGTCTTTCTGGTATAGGAAATGATGGACTTGTGCCATAACTTTCAAAGTTTTTATTATCTTCAATTACTGCAATACTAGTAATTAGCCATCTGCCTAATAAATTATTAATCCCACTTTCTATTGATAAATATAAGTCTGCTTTTATATTATTTTCTTGTGCATATATTTTTAAATTTTTCACTCTATTCTTTGCTCCAGTATATGTCTCATCATTTACTGGTTGCTCACTCACATCTGATTCTACTGGTATTCCCTGAATTTCTATATCATCAAAATAATTCAATAATGCTCTTTTTGCTCCTTCTATTTTTCCTTGATTTTTTGTTGCTATTAATACTTTCATAATTACTCACTTTCATTCTTTATTATACTTTTTCATATGGTTTGAAATTAAAATCAAAACCCGTATATTTAAAATGTTTAATATTAAAATACTCCTCTATATCAGCTTTGCAGACTTTGAAATTTCATTTATTCTAAATACACTGTTATTATATCTAGTCAAAGGATAAATATATCTTCTTTTCCCTTTAACACTTATACAATATTTATCATCTATCGGTGTATCACTTCCATAAACAGATATTGTATTTTGAAATTTAATAAAGTTTTCTTTTATATAATTATCTTCACAATTCAATATTTTTTAAATTACCTCTTTCTCTGATAAATTATATAAATCATCGATTGTTAAATATACTTTAGTATTCATAGATTTAACTATATCAGCTTTATAATCCTCCCCTTCACTTAAAGCATAAATTATAACTCATTTCTTAATATTTGTATTTTACCATAAAAATTTACTTTTTGGAATACTTTTTGACATAAAAAAAGTCCAACTATACAAGTAAGACTCGTTTTTGAAGTACAATTATATCAATATTTTCATAATTTTTGTACGGTCGTTGTATGGTCATGCGAAACATATTTGAACAAATGTGAAAGTATGCTGAAAAGCATGTATTATAAATTTTATGAATTAATTATATATCTGTAGCCTTTGACACTGTAGCTATATCCCAGTAATATCAATGCCTTTAGAATGATAAAACAGAATGCCAATATTTTAGCATTCTGTTTACATAATGGCTCCTCTTGTTGGACTCGAACCAACGACCTATCGGTTAACAGCCGAGCGCTCTACCAACTGAGCTAAAGAGGAATATATAAACTCTGGCAACAACCTATCTTTCCAGCAGGGTAACCCGCAAGTATTTTCGGCACACTTAGGCTTGACTTCTGTGTTCGGAATGGGAACAGGTATTACCCTAAATGTTATCATTACCAGAAAATTGATAACTTTTTTCTACATTTGAATTATACTATATATAATTCACTTTTTCAAGTAATTTATTATATTTTTTCCAATTTTTTTTATATTATTCATACTAGAAAATATTATATATATTAAGTACACTGAAAAATACATAGATGAATTTTTTAGTTTTAGGTTTTATTTTTTGTTCCGATTACTATTTCTTTGTATAAGTTATCTGTAATTCACTTTCGTTCAAACAGCTAACTTTCTTAACTTAACTTTTATGGTTAAGCCCTCGATTTATTAGTATTGGTCAGCTTAATACATTACTGTACTTACACCTCCAACCTATCTACCACATAGTCTATGTGGAATCTTACTACCTTATGGTATGGGATATCTTATCTTAGGGTGGGCTTCACACTTAGATGCTTTCAGCGTTTATCCCTTCCAAACTTAGCTACTCAGCCGTGCCACTGGTGTGACAACTGATTCACCATCGGTATGTCCATCCTGGTCCTCTCGTACTAAGGACAGCTCCCTTCAAATTTCCTCCGCCTGCGACAGATAAGGACCGAACTGTCTCACGACGTTCTGAACCCAGCTCGCGTACCGCTTTAATGGGCGAACAGCCCAACCCTTGGGACCTACTTCAGCCCCAGGATGCGATGAGCCGACATCGAGGTGCCAAACCTCCCCGTCGATGTGAACTCTTGGGGGAGATAAGCCTGTTATCCCCAGGGTAACTTTTGTCCGTTGAGCGACGGCATTTCCACTCACTACCGCCGGATCACTAAGACCTACTTTCGTATCTGGTCGACTTGTCAGTCTCTCAGTTAAGCTTCCTTCTGCCTTTGCACTCTTTCGCACGATTTCTGTCCGTGCTGAGGAAACCTTTGCGCGCCTCCGTTACTCTTTTGGAGGCGACCGCCCCAGTCAAACTGCCCACCTGACATTGTCCCCCAGCCGGTTTACGACTGTTGGTTAGAATTTCAATAATTTAAGGGTGGTATCCCAAGGTTGGCTCCATATAAGCTGACGCCTATACTTCATTGCCTCCCACCTATCCTGTACATAAATTATCGAAACCCAGTATCAAGCTACAGTAAAGCTCCATGGGGTCTTTCTGTCTTGTCGCAGGTAACTAGCATCTTCACTAGTACTACAATTTCGCCGAGTACATTGTTGAGACAGTGCCCAAATCATTACGCCTTTCGTGCGGGTCAGAACTTACCTGACAAGGAATTTCGCTACCTTAGGACCGTTATAGTTACGGCCGCCGTTCACTGGGGCTTTGGTTCAAAGCTTCTCCCTAAGGATTACCTTTCCCCTTAACCTTCCAGCACTGGGCAGGCGTCAGCTCCTATACTTCATCTTTCGATTTTGCAGAAACCTGTGTTTTTGTTAAACAGTTGCTTGGGCCATTTCTCTGCGACCAGCTTCTACACTGGTACCCCTTCTCCCTAAGTTACGGGGTTAGTTTGCCGAGTTCCTTAACAATGCTTCTCTCGCTCATCTTAGGATCCTCTCCTCATCTACCTGTGTCGGTTTGCGGTACGGGCACCTATATACAATACCCACAAGCTTTTCTCGCCAGTGTGCTTCTTGAGATTTCGTTACTTTATTTTCACTATATCTTTCGATACGAGTTTTTCCTCTTCCTCGCTTCTCTTCCACTCCTGTGTCCCTTGTGTTTTTTCAGTATATCGGTGGTGCAGGAATTTCTACCTGCTCTCCATCGGCTACGCCTTTCGGCCTCACCTTAGGTCCCGACTTACCCTGGGCGGACGAACCTTCCCCAGGAAACCTTAGACTTTCGATGGCATGGATTCTCACCATGCTTTCGCTACTTATTCCGGCATTCTCTCTTCTATCTCGTCCAGCAGTCCTCTCGGTCTACCTTCTTCCTACTATAGAATGCTCCTCTACCACTTGTACTTTCGTACAAATTCGCAATTTCGGTGTATAGTTTAGCCCCGGTAATTTTCCGCGCAACTTCACTCGACCAGTGAGCTATTACGCACTCTTTAAATGAATGGCTGCTTCTAAGCCAACATCCTGGTTGTTTACGCAAAATCACATCGTTTTCCACTTAACTATATCTTTGGGACCTTAATTGACGATCTGGGCTCTTTCCCTTTTGACCATGGAACTTAGCTCCCACAGTCTGACTCCTGTTCTTACATATATGGTATTCGGAGTTTGATAGAGTTCGGTAACCTGGTTTGGCCCCTAGCTCCTTCAGTGCTCTACCCCCATATACTACTAAACAAGGCTAGTCCTAAAACTATTTCGAGGAGAACCAGCTATCTCCGAGTTCGATTGGAATTTCTCCGCTATCCACAGTTCATCCCGAAGCTTTTTAACGCTTATGGGTTCGGTCCTCCACTTGATTTTACTCAAGCTTCAACCTGACCATGGATAGGTCACCCGGTTTCGGGTCTATTTCATATGACTTATTCGCCCTTTTCAGACTCGATTTCTCTTCGGCTTCATACCTTAAGTATTTAACCTTGCCATATAAAATAACTCGCCGGACCGTTCTACAAAAAGTACGATATCGCACCTTAACGTGCTCTATCTGCTTGTAAACATAGGGTTTCAGATTCTTTTTCACTCCCCTCCCGGGGTTCTTTTCACCTTTCCCTCACGGTACTTCTTCACTATCGGTCACCAAGTAGTATTTAGCCTTTGGGGGTGGTCCCCCATTTTTCATACGAGATTTCCCGTGTCTCGCACTACTCTGGATACTACCATGTCATTTGATTTTTCGCTTACTAGACTTTCACTATCTTTGGTCTGCTTTCCCAAACAGTTCTGCTAAATCTCATGAATCAATTATGTAGTCCTTTACCCCACCAAAATTACTTTCGATGGTTTAGGCTCTTC
>CAOSZT010000024.1 GCA_948528155.1 uncultured Clostridia bacterium
CAAAAATTAGTATTATATATTATTATATATTTAAAAAAGTCCAATGGAAATTTGTACTTAACCCCAAAAGTTGGACAGTGTTTTAAAATTACATTAATTGTAGCTGATTATAGGATTGTTGTCTATACATATATGGACTCAATCCTTTTAATTTTACTGTAATTCTCTTTTGGTTATAGTAATTTATATAATTAATAATAGCTTGTTCAAGTTCTTCAAGTGTTTCAAATTCATATTCATGACCATAAAACATTTCATTTTTCATAACACCAAAGAAGTTTTCCATTTTGAGCGCCTGCTCCACCCATATAAGATAAAACACCACCTAGAGCTGCTGACCCAATTGCAGCACCCCAATTTATTCCATTAAAAGAACCAGTTTCAACTAGGGGCTCCTACTATGCTACCACCAACCAGGAGTTGTAACTAAAATGATTATTATCTTAATTATTAAATAAATTCCAGGTGTAATATCTATAGCTATAAAAAATACTTTTAAAAAAGGAAGAGAGTTAGTATCATCAACACACCCTATAAAAATTGCTGTGCCTATAAAAGCAATTGCAATGATTAACAATACCCATCCCAATATCGTAAAAATATTGTTTTTTTCTTTACTTTCTTTTTTCAAATAAAGAATCACAAATATAGCTGCATATACTATACAACCAATAGATAGTCCAATATTCAGCCATAACTTATCTATTGAAAATAATAAGCTTAAAGAAACAATAGATAAAAATAATCCAATACTAGATAATATGTAATAAAGTTTTTTGTCTGGTATTAACTTTTCTTCCTTCATTTTAATCGTTCCTTTTTATTAAAATTTGAATGCTGTGTATCCTATACGTAATACCCCTAAAGTAAATGTCGCTAAATTCTTTACTTGATTAAACAAATCAGATGTACAAGTCTCAATAGCTCTTTCAATAAAACCTGTTTGATTCATTATTCCACTACCATTAATTGCACCAGCAGTTGCTGCTGTACAAAGACTTGATATAATTCCTTCAAAAGCGGCCCTCGAAAAATCAATTTCACCTTTTGCTATACCTTGTTCAACAACACTTGAAGTAAAACCTGCGGCAAATCCAATTGCACCAGCAATTATAAACCCAGCTACACCGCCTGTAGCAACACCAAGTGTAATAGCAACAGAAGTTATGGCTGCTGAAACAACTATACCTGCAATTTTTCCTAAAATATCTCGCCAGCCCCAATTTCCATTTTCATCCACATAAGTAATCGGATTATTTTGACAATAGCTAAACAGATTCATACCATTGATATTTTCCGCTTTTAGATATTCTGGACTATCCCCATTTAACCATCTACACCACTCAGGGGCATATATCCTTTTTCAAAATGTTTCTTTGCCCAAGTCATTAATTCTTTAATTGAAGTAGAAAAACATGCTTGTGTAGAGTAATTTTCGGGAAGAGTTTTAAAATTTTCATTATCTGATAGTTCGTCTTCTTCCCCCTCATCTAATAAAATTTCCTCTTCTTCTATCGGTGGTATAACATGAATAAGTTTTTTAGGTAGAATATCCTTTTTACCAGTTCCAAAAGCAATTGCTACATAATCTCCATCTAAAGCAATTGCTTTGCCAATTTTATCATTATATTCTACCATTAACCCCACAGTAATTGATGAATGACTAAATGATTCAATCAAATTTAAAGCTTTAAAATGCATAGATATTACAAATGAATTAATATCAAATTTAACAGTTACAAATTCTCTTTCAATTTTAGTAATAACACCTGTTCCATAACCACTTTTGTTATTCACTCTATCCCCGACAACAAACATAATAACTCTTCTTTCCAAAACTATTATTTTAATCAATAATTAACGATTTTGAAAGTTTTTTTCTCAAACAATTGCCAAAGATATCCATTCGGATATCCCGAAGAACTAGATTGAATCTATTCTTCTTTTTGAAATATTAAAATATTCTTTTTCTTTTTCAATTCCTATATACTTTCGATTTAATCTCTTTGCAACATAACATGTCGTACCAGAGCCACTAAACGGATCTAATATTGTATCTCCAATGTTTGAACAAGCTTTTATTATTCTTTCTAATAAAGCTTCTGGTTTTTGTGTAGGATGATAACCAAACTTCTTTTCACTCATTTGAACTGCTGGAATAGTCCATACATCTTGCATTTCTTCACCATTGATATCAAACATATCTTGATAGTTAAAAGTATGTTTGCCATCTTTTTTAGCCCATATAATAAGTTCATAAGAAAATTTAAGTTTGTTCTTATAAATCAATGGTGGAGGATCACTTTTATGCCACACAACAATGTTAATAATTTTAAATCCTATTTCATCCAAATATTTTTTAACATCAAATATATTATGGACAGTTCCACTAATCCAAATACTTCCACCATACTTAAGCACTCTAAATGATTGTTGTAACCATTCTTTTGTAAACTGAAGATGATTATCGTATTTTGATTTATCATCCCAATCACCTTTATTAACAGATACAACCTTACCGCTATGAATACTCTTACCACCATTGGATAAGAAATATGGAGGGTCTACAAAAATTAAATCAATAGAATTAGGTCTAAGAGTTTTTAATATTTCTATACAATCTGCATTGTATAGCAACTATTTGCACCTTCTTTCTTAGACATATTTTAGCATTTTTCCACACAAAAATAAAGAGGATAATAAATCATCCTCGCGTTACTCTTGTATTAATGCAATAATCCATTCAATCCAACTAATAATTGTACTGGCTCTACGTTTGTATGTTTCTTCTGAATCGATATGATATAAATTGCATTTTTTCATTTCTTCAACAACTTGTTTTTTACTTAATAATTCTCCAGTTGCAAATCTTTCATTAAGAGCCCAATTGAATATTTTATGTGATAAAATCAATTCAACATACTTCAATTGTCTTTTCTTATAATCTAATTTTAAAATATTATTTCCAGTTTGAGATAGAGAAACATCTCCTCTTTCATTCTCATATAACCCTAGATATCTTCCAGCATTAGTATAATAGTCGGTTTGTCTTCCTGTAAAAGAATATTCAACAGTAATATCTTGTTTTTCTTTTTCGCCACTAGAAAAATATTCACACATATTTATTACTCTATTAAAACTATCTGCTTGCGGGAACGGAACTTCAGGTTCATCAACAATCTTCACAGAATTTAAAATATCTAAAACGTCTTGAGTAGTTATAGTCAAATCCTCTAATGTATAATTCTTTTGTTTAACTAATTTAATGCTGTTATAGTTTTGTTCATTTTCGAAGACATATTCAAAAAAGTGAAAAACACTGTTACTATATACAAAATATACAAGTTTAATATTTTTAGCCACTCTATTTTTCCATACTCTAAATGGATAATATAATTGACGAATTAAAAAATTATCTGCCAATGTTTGTTTAGCTTCAACAATTGTAAGATATTTACGACCTTCATATGCTCCATCTATCTCAATCATTGAATTTCTAACATCTATTGTATCCAAATTTTTCGTAAGAACATTTTCAATGTTAAACGAAAATGTTTTAGAACTCATTTTCCCACTAACAGTTGGATAAATTTCATCATCTCCAATGAAATCCGCAAACATGCCTGTTAAATAAGAGCAATTTAAGGCAATAGCTTCGCTCGTAATTGAATCAGCTGTAATACTTTCAATGTATCCAGGCAAAGGAAAAGAATCTACTTCAAAAGTAGTTTCCTTTAATTCTGAGAACATTTCATTATTTGAAATCCTATATTCGCTTCTTGATATAGGCATAATTGATAATTTTGCTTCTTTAAAGATAATTGGCAAATCTTCGTTGTGATCAAACTTAGTCATTAGTCGTGGCTCCCTAAATTCTCTAATTTGATCAGCTGTTATTATATAATATCCATCTCTTTCAATTGCTTCATGAATATTATATTTATCAAAAAGTTTTTGCCAAGCACCATCTAATTTTGTTGCCATTAATAATTCCTAATTAAAACTTCATCAACTTCGCCACGCTTATTTCCATTTGAGTTGATACTTCTCTTAGCTTTAACAATATCTATAGTAATTTTATTCTTAAAATTTTCAGATTTATATAAATTCATGATAAATTGTGTTGCAGAATTTGATAAAAGGAATTTTACTCCTCTTTTGTCTAATTCAATACACAAATCTCTTAATCTAATTTGTTCTTCGCTACCAAATCCTCCAGCATTATATCCTGTGAAACTTGCTGTATCTGATACAGGATCATAAGGTGGGTCCAAATACACAAAATCACCTTTTTGTGCTCCTTGACATGCAATGGCGAAATCTCCATTTAGAATAGTAATTTCATTATCATTAAAATATTTACTTACAGCTCTAATAACTGGTTCATTTACAATATTTGGTTTCTTATAGTTACCAAAAGGCGTATTGAAATGTCCAGCGCTATTAACTCTAAATAAACCATTAAAGCATGTCTTATTTAAATAAATTAATCTAGATGCAACTTCAACATCTGATTTTAAATTAAATGTTTCTGGATACAAATCTTCATTTCTAATTTCATAGAAATAATCAGAAGTATTTTCATGTAATGATAAACTAGCAATAAGTTCATCAGTGTTTTCTTTTATAACCTTATATGTTTTAATTAACGAATCATTCAAATCATTAATTACTGCTTTTTTTGGTTGTAAAGCAAATAAAACAGCTCCTCCACCAAAAAATGGTTCATAATATATTTTATAAGTTTTAGGGATACAAGATTTAATTTCATCAAATAGTTGTCTTTTTCCACCAACCCATTTTACAACAGGCATCACTAATTTGTTTTTAGCCATGATATCGCTCCCTTCCTTTTAACTGCATTTCATTATATCACATCCATTCACATTTTAAAACTAGCATTTTTTATTTTTCATCATCATTTGCTAAATTTATAACAAATGTTAACATTTACTTTTTTATAACGTCTTTGTGGTCGTTCAACTACTACCTTATTAATCAATTTTTCAAATATTTCTAGATTATTTTCATCATATTCAAATTCGATATGGATGCTTTCAACCCATATAGGCGATAACTCCAAAAGCGACGTTCTACTAAAGATTAACATTCACTTAGTATCTAGTCAAAATTGCTTTATTTTTTGCATACTAGATAGGTTGAGTTTTTACCAAAAAACATATGATTTCATATAGTCATAATCTATTTCCGAATAGTACCTCAAATCATTTTTTTAGTTTTTTATATTGAATCGAAACAATAACTAGATAATATGCAAAATAAAAAAAGAGGAAGACCAAAAGGTATAAAAAAAGATAAAAGATTATATGTTATGATTTCAAGTGATTTAAAAGAAAGATATCAAAAAGCAGTAGATAGTGAATATACAAATATTTCAGTTAAAACGTGTGATTTAATATTAGAATATGTAAAAAAAGTTGAAAAAGGTAATGGATAAAGAAAGAGGATAATATGAGTAAATTAACTTTAGAAATGAAAAGTGATAGGATAAATGCAATTATTTCTGATTATTGTACACAAGATGATTTAAAAGATATAGAAATGGATGGACAAGAAGAGTTAGTAGATATAAGGGTTTTTAATTTAATGGAAACTATGTATCCAGATAACAAAATAATTGCACAAATAAAAAAAGAGGAGCCAGTTTATAAATTATTAAAATCTAAAAAAAATGAAAATAGGAGAGGAAAGAGTGATATAACATTATTTAATTATTTTGGAAATAATTCAATTGATATAATTATAGAAAATAAGTATGATAAAACTAAAGGAAATCCTATAGATGAAGCAATGGAATATTGTAATAATATTAATGATTCTGGTATATATACTTGTAGAGTAGCCATAGGATTTAATTTATATGATGATTATCAGCTTATTACAAAAGTTTTAGATGAAGCGGGTAATTGGACAGATTTAAAGATTAATGGTAAGATTATAAATGGATTTTTAGGACAAGAAATTATTCAATTGATATACACACATGCTGGTGTAACAGATTTTAAGTTAAAGATAAAAGAGGAAGAAAAATATACACGAAGTGAATTTAAAAGAATATTAGATAGTGATTTGCCAGTTATATTTAGAGATATGTCTGATATAGGAAGTAATGAAGCATTAAAGATAAGTTTTACAGTTGCATTTATTTCTTTGAAGGTAATATTAGAAAAACAAGAAGATATAAAAAGAAATATTATTGATGAAAGTGGAAGAAGTGTTGTTTGGAGAAGTTGTAGTGAACGAGTAGATTCGAATACTATAAATGCTTTAAAAAATGTCAATGAAATAAAATTGGCAGTAAATGCAATTGTTGGTGATACAGCTGATTCTGAATTAAGAAATAAATATAAAGATATATTTATTTTAGAAGATAAATATACTTTTAATGAATTAATAGATAAGATACTAAGAACAGAAGCCAGAAATAATATATCTACAGATAGATCTTCAATAATGAAAATGAAAGTTGTATTAGATAAGATAAAAAGACAAAGTAATTATCATTATGAGTTTGATTTATTTGGAGAAGTGTACGAGTCATTAGCTAATAATAAGACTAAGTCAGATTTAGGGCAGTACTTTACTAAAAGACATATAATAAGACCATTAGTAAATATGTTGTTAAAACCAAATGATATAGAAGGAATAATAAACAAAGTAAAAAAAGTATGTGATCCATTTTGTCGGAACAGGTGGAATGTTAACAGAGAGTTTTAAACATATACATATATATTGTAATGATAAATATCCAAGTTTAGATATAACACAAATTGCAAAAAAGGTTATTTATGGATATGATGTTATAGAGTCTAATGTTGGGAAAACAAAGATTAATATGACACTAGCAGAAGATGGTTATTCAGTTATTGAACAAAGAGATTCTTTAAGAACTCTTAATAAAGAGGAAATGTTTGATTATATTATAACAAATGTACCTTATGGAAAAGGGAAAATTGATGGAATTGTAAATAATTTAAGAAGTGTAAAACTTATTAAAGAGACTTCTGATAAGGCAGTAACAATTAATAGAATACGTGCTTTTGAGAGAGACAATAATATACAAAAGCTTGAATATAATTCATTGATTAAAGTAGTCCAATTGTTAAAAGAGGGTGGAAAAGCAATTGTAATTGTTCCAGATGGATTATTAGAAAATCCAAGTTTTTCTAAAATGAGAGAATGGTTATTAGTGAAATGTAAAATAGATATGATTATAAGTTTACCTAAATATGCTTTTGCTCCATATACAAAGGAAAAAACTTATGCATTATTTCTTCAAAAAAGAATTTGTTATGATGATGAAATGGTAGAATGTTTGACAGATATAAGTGAGAAGGAAAAGATATATGCTTATATTTTAGATAATGATGGATATGCGAATTCAGATAAACAATATGAAACTTCATTAAGAGACAAAAATGGAGTACCATTACATAATGAAGTTATTGAATATTTTGATAATAATGGTAATTTTCATACTTCAATTATGGAACAGATTTGTAAATCAAGAGCAGAAGATACTAGTGAGCATTTTGATGAATGGGGAGAAAAAATTCAAGGTAAGAAGTATGGATATATAGAAATTAAAGAAATTATGAAAGATTTTTACTATAAGGAAGAAGAAATGAAAGAGTCAAGTAAGGTATATAGATTGAATTTATTACCAGAAAAGTACTTTAGGCCTAAGGAATTTGAGGATTTAACATTAGAACAATTAAAAAATGAAATAAATGATATAGAAATGGAATTAAAAAATTTTTTTAAAGAGGTAAATGATGATTAGAGGAAAAATAAAACAGTTCTTTAAAATAGAAGGTGGAAATAGTGGACTTACAGAAGATTTTATTTACTTGAATCAGCCCAAAAGTCCAGAAAGTGAAATTATTATATATTCTTCATCAACTCAGGAGAATACAGCATTAAGAAAAGTGGACAAAGATGCAAAAATAAAAAATAAAAAGATAAAAATATTTTCTGGAGAGAGTATTATTGTTGCAAGAAATGGTAAAGCTGGAAGTATGACTTATTTAGAATGTGGCAATTATACAATGAATGATCATGCTTATATAATACAGGTTAGAGATTTGTATAAAGAACAAATAAATATAAAGTACATAATAAATGGTTTAAGAAAAGAGATAGAAAGTTGTATAACATCAGATAAGCAAGGAAATAGAACTTTTAATAAGACATTGTTTGAAGAAGCTATTGTGGAATTTCCTGATATAGAAGTTCAAAATGATGAATTAAATGAATATGAAAAATTATACAATATAAAGAAAATTATTGAACGTAGTATAAATAATATTGTTGTTCTTTTAAATAGTATTCCTAAATGCAATTTTGGTGATTTATATAAGATTGAAGATGTATTTAATTTAATAAGTGAGGATAGGAGATTAACAGAGGAATATATATATAATCATCAAGGAATTTATCCTGTGTATTCTGCACAAATAAATGGTGCATATGGATATATTGATTCATATAGTTTTGATGGAGAAATTTTATCTGTAGTCAGTTATGGTGATTCAGGTAAAACTGTTTTAAGAGAAGGCAAATTGACTATAGGTAGAAATGCATGTGGACTTATTCCTAAAGAAAAGTTTGTTGATAAGGTTTCATTAAAATTTGCTAAATATGCTTTACAATCAGTTTTTATAAACAATTCAAAAGGGGCAGATTTGAAATCATTATCACAAGAGACTATTAAGCTTACAGAATTTTTTTTGCCAGATATAGAAGAGCAAGAGCTTATAGCTCAAGAATACGAAAGATTAGAAAAGATGTTTGAAATACTAAAAAGAATGTATAGAAAAATAACTAAGATAGTTTCTTAATATAAAAAATAATAAAAGTCCATTACAAAGATATGTTTTAAAACAAATTTTGTAATGGATTTTTTATTAAAGTTTTATTTTTATTGCTTCATAATCATTTTTTCTCTGTTCTTAAAATAGTTTCCAATCTGGCAAGTTTCTTTGAATTGCTCCAAATAAATTTGCTCTAATCATTGGAATGTCTTTTTGAAGTGTGAAAATCATTTGTTTCATAGATTCTCTTTTTGATGTTCCATCCATTGGGCAGACTTTTGGCATTACTGATAATTTATTTTTTTTGATAAATCTTTTTATTTCTTTTTCTGGTGTGTATATTAATGGTCTAATTAGTGTTATTTTTGATCTGTCCATATAGCTTATTGGTGAAAATGTATTTATACTTCCTGTGTATAGTAAGTTTAATAAAAATGTTTCTAATACGTCGTCTTGATTATGTCCTAGTGCTATTTTGTTACAGTTTTCTTGTATTGCTATTGAGTTTATTGCTCCTCTTCTTAGATTTGCACATAGTGAACATGGATTTTTTTCTTTTCGTATGTCAAATACTATTTCTTTGGCATTGCTTTTTTCTATGAATAATGGGATTTCTAGCTCACTACATATGTTTTGTAGAAAGTTTGTGTCGAAAAATTCAAAGCCTGGGTTTATACTTATTGCTATTATTTCGAATTTTTTGGGATAAAATATTTGTAAGTTTTTGAAGGCTTTTAACATTGTTATTGAGTCTTTACCTCCTGATAGACAAATTCCTATTTTGTCGTTTTCTTCTATCATTTTGTATTCTTCTATTGCTTTTCTCATATGACTTAGTATTTTTTGCATTTTGGACCTCCTGTATTTATTTTTGATATTATATCATATTTGTCAATAGTAAAGTTTTTATTTTACGGTTTGGGGGTTTTTGAGTTTTTTAGTGTTGTTTTTTTAGTGTTTTTGTAAATTAAAAGATATGTAAACTTAATAGTTTTGTAACAAATTGTTAAAATGTGTTTCCGTAGTTAGTTAGAGAATTTTTCTTTAAGGTGGGAAAAATGGAAAGTTTTTATTATTGATTATTTTAATATAAGAGGCTAGAATTAATATTGAGTAAAAATCTTTTATAAAAATTTAACATAAGTTTTTTGGAGGGAATTATGGGAGAGAAAGTATTAAAAATAATTTTAGTGTCTATTTTGATTATGACTTTGACATTAGTTCATTTTATTGTAGTAGGTCAAAATATTGTTATTGCTTTAACAGATGAACAAAATGTACAAGGTTTTGCAACAAATATTGATAATGTAAGATTTGATGTTTATTTTAAAGATAATGAAGCAAAAGTGTATGATAAACAATCATTAATTACACATGGAGATAACTTGTTTCTTAATATTATGGTAAAAGAAGCAGGTGTTTTAGAAGAGGGTAAAATTAAGATTGAAAATTCTAATTTTAGATTGCAAGAAACACAAAATCAATATATAAAGAGTATTAATGTTGAGAATAATGAAATTGAGTTAAATCAAATAATAACAGGTGATTTGGTAGAAATTACTGTTCCTGTTAAGTTTGAAGAAATAGATGGAATTAGTAAAGAATATCTTTCTCAAGAGTCTAAAGTAATTCTAACAGGAAATTATAAAAATGATAAAGAGGCAAGTAAAAAGGTATCTGGTGAAACAGGTCTTAGAATTAACTGGAATGATGAAGTAGAAGTTTTATTGGAACAAGAAGTTGAGAAATATATAAGTTTAGATGAGAATAAAACTTTAATTCAACAAAAAATTAACTCTAAAATTATAAATAATACTTTAGTAAGTGAAAAGACTTTAGAAGTAGTAGTTCCTGAGATAAAAAGTGTATTGCCAGAGACAGTAGATATTTTAATTAATGGAGAACAGGCAAGTCAAGATAAATATACTTATGATAAACAAAATAAAATTGTTACTATTATAAATTCAAATGCTAATAATCAAGAAACAGATGAATATAAAGTTATTTATTATTATTTAGATGGAATAAAGGATGAAAGTCTATTAGTAAATTTGAATTCTAAGTTTAAAGCTTTACTTTATACTGATGAAGTTATAGAAAAAGAAGACAATAGAGAAGTGGAAGTTAAACAATTAGATAATCGTTTTTCTGTAAATGTAGAGTCAACTGATAGTTTATTTAAAGGATATTTTTATGTAAATTCTAGTAGAGATACAAAATATCAAGAGAAAATTAATACTGAGATATCTACACTTGATGGAATTGGTGGTATAGAATTTAAACAAATGCAAGATTATTTTGTAGAAGAAAATGGGAATAAAAATAGTGTTAATGGAAAATCTTTTATTAGGAATATAAAATTTAGAAAAAGTAATTTGGAGAGTATTTTAGGTGAGGATTTTGCTGTTAGCGTTTTTGTAGATAATGATCAAATTTTAAGTGAAGTGAATAAAGATAGTGAATGGAATGAAAATGGTGAGATAATTGTAAATTTAGAAGAGAAAATATTGAATACAGTTAGGATTGTTTGTAATCAACCAGTAAAAATTGGTACTTTGTCTATTCAAGTTGAGAGATATATTAAAGGAGAGACTGGATATGATAAGACTAAAATGAAGACTTTTTCTAGTATTGAAAATACAAAAGTAGTAATGGTTGGAGAAAAAGAGATTCCTTTTAGTAGTAATGTTCTTCTAAATGATACGAATACAGAGGCTAGATTAGAGATTAGTAATACTAATTTTTCAGTTTTAAATAAAAATGAAAATGTACAAATTCTTGCTGTATTGAAATCAGATAGTGAAAAATATGATTTATATAAAAATCCTTACATAGAAATCAAGTTGCCAAATGAGTTACAGGAGATTGATGTTCATTCTGTAAATATTTTATATGGTGATGGTTTAAGTGTTACAAAATCAGCTTATCTACCAGATACAAGGACAATTCAAATACAGTTAGAGGGTGAACAAGTTGATTTTAGAACAGATGTTGAAGAGGGAATTCAAATTGTTATTAATGCTGATTTGACTTTTAAAATGAATGTTCCTAATACTGAGTCTGCTATTACTATGTTGCTAAAAAATGAAAATGCGAGTGAGTCTCAATATGAAGCTAGTGTTGGTGTTACTTTAAATTCTAGATATGGTGCTATTTTGTATAGTAATGTTTCTGGTTTTAATGGTGAAAATACTGTTTTAGAATCAGCTGATAGTGAGGTGCTACAAGCACAGTTGGATGTTGATGGTGAGCAGAGACAGGCTACTGTAAGTCAATCTTTTATTAATAATTATGATATGCCTATTAATCAAATTACAGTTGTCGGAAGTTTATCAGAAAAGAATAGTAGTGTTAATGCTAGTTTGGTACAAAATGTTGTTACTGATAGTGATAATAAACAAGTTTATTATTCTAGTAAGGAGAATGCTACAGAAGATGATGATTCTTGGCAAGAGACAATCGATAATTTGCAAGAAGTAAAATCGTATAAAATTGTACTTAATAAGGAATTGCAACCTTTTGAGTCTATGAATATGAGTTATCAATTAAATATTCCTGCACAATTAGGAGCTGGTGCTGAAACAGTTAATACAACAAATGTTTCTTATTCTTTTAATGGTCAGCCATTTGAGGTTTCTTCTGATATTCAGTTATATACAGATGGTATGAATATGGGAACAGGTGTTACTAAAGAAGAAGATGGTATTAAGACTGAAATTGTTGCTATGAGTGGTAATAAGGAATTGAGTGATGGTGAGGAGATTTTTGAAGGACAACCTGTTAAGTATACAGTAAAGATTACTAATAATACTGGTAAAGATTTGAATAATTTTGAGTTTGTGGCTGAGCATAGTAATGTTGTTTATTATGTGCAAGTAGAAGAAGAAGCAGGAGTTACTGACAATCCTGATGATCCTGAAATTATGATATTTACAAGAAAAGATGAAAGTGCAACTAATATAATTAATACAGCAGAAGTTTTAAAACAAGGTGAGACTACTACATTTGTATATCAATTTTCACCTAAAAAGAAGGATGGAATTGATGTAGTAGGTAATATAAGCATAAAGGCTGATAATTTAGAAGAGAGAGTAATTTCTACTATTAGTAATAAAATAAAGGATGCTAAATTTGCACTTGAAATATTAAATGGATTAGAAGAAAATTATGAATTACGTGAAGATGATGTTGTTCCTTTTGATTTTTATATTACAAATTATTCTAATGAAGATCAAAAAGATGTAATATTAAATATTCAGGCATCAGATGAGTTGACTTGTATAAATGAAGCGGATTTTATAGAGAGAGATTTTTTGAGTATGTTAAATCAACAAGTTGAGGTTATAAAATTTGAAGGAAATGTACTAAGTTTAAAGTTTTCTAATTTAAAAGCAAAACAAGAATTGAGTTTTTGTTTAGTTTTTCAATGTAAAGAGTTAGCAAATGAAAAAGCATCTCAAGAAGCTAATATTTATTCTACAATTCAATTAGATGATGATCTTTATTATTCAAATACATTAGTTAGAAAAATAAAAAGAGCTACAGCAAAAGTAACAGCTATCCAAGATTCAGATATGAAAGCAGATATTGTAAAAATAGGAGATAGAATTATTTATACTGCTGAAATAACAAATGAAGATACTATATTAGAAGCAAATGAAATGCAAATAAAACATAAAGTGACAGAAGGAAACGCGAAAATAGAAAAAGCATATATAAAAAAAGAGAATAATGAAATAATAGATGCAACTATAACAGATACAAATAGTGCTAGAATTACATATAATTTAAAACCAAGGGAAAAGATTCAATATATTGCAGAAGTATTAGTGTGGGATAATCCAGATGAAGATGTTAATTATGAGGCTACATTACAAAGTTATATATCATTATCTTGGGAGATGACAGGAGTATTAAATTTACCTTTAATTGAATATGAAATGGAAAGAGAAGATGAAGACGATGATTATGATTATGATAAACCTTTTATTTCAGGATTAGCATGGGAAGATAGTAACAAAAATGGTGAAAGAGATCAAAATGAAGATGTAATGAGCAATATAAATGTTAAGTTATTAAATAGTAATACAGGGGAAGTAATAAAAGATACTGTTACAGATGAAGATGGTTTATATCAATTTGACAATTTAGATGAAGGAAATTATATTGTTATGTTTGTATATGATTCTGCATCATATAGTGTTACTCAATATCAAAAAGAGGGTGTAAGAGAAACTAGAAATTCTGATGTTGTACAAAAAGAGAAAGATGGAAAGATAGTGGCTATGACAGAAGTTATAACTATTACTGATAAACATAAAAGTAGTATTGATGCAGGTTTTGTAAAAAATGCAATATTTGATTTAAGTTTAGATAAAACAATTAAAAAAGTTATTGTAAAAAATGAAAGTGGAACTTCTGAAGTAACATATAATAAAGCTAAATTGGCAAAAGTAGAAATTGGAGCTAAGTATATTGATAATAGTATTGTTGTAGTAGAATATGAAATAGAAATAAAGAATGAGGGCGAAGTTCAAGGATATGTAAAAAATGTTGTTGATTATATGCCAAAAGATTTAGAATTTAGTTCAGAAATTAACGAAGATTGGTATATTGGAACAGATGGAAATCTTCATAATATGAGTCTGTCTAACAAAGTTATAAAACCAGGAGAAAGTAAAGTTCTTACTTTAATATTAACAAAACAAATGACAGCACAAAAAACAGGCAGAAGTGTTAATATAGCTGAAATCGCAGGTGCAACAAATGAATTGTCTATTAAAGATAAAGATTCTACACCAGGAAATAGAAAGGATAATGAAGATGATATTAGTACAGCTGAACTACTAGTTTCTATACAAACAGGAGCTTTGGTTATTTCTATTAGTGTAATCTTTGTTTTAGTATTAGCTGTGATTGCTTATGTGATTTATAGGAAGAGGAAAGGAGGAAAATAAGATGAGAAAAAATTTGACTAAAGTTGTAATTATATTAGGATTAATTATTATAAACTTATTTTTCTGTTCGTTTTCCAATATAGTTTTTGCTGGTACTTATAGTGAAGAAGATAATACTATAACATTAAAAAAACTAAATGGTGAAGTTGTAGATAATACAGTGGATATTTTACAATATGCAGCTTCAAATAGACAGGAGGCATTCTTTGAATTTAATGCAGGTGACATGATAAGACAAAACAAGGAAATGAATATAAGGGATGGAGAGTTTGACAATTATGAGACTAGTAATCCAGGTGTTATTTGCCTTAGTCCAGCAGATCATGTATGGGCTAAAACACAAAGAGTAGATTGTATTATGGATATTAATGTTGATGGAGTTACAGTTTATACTCCAACTAATCCAAATGGAAAAGAATTTTCTAGAGATTCTAAAAATGCAAATGTAGTAGAAGCAATAGAGTTAGCTGATCAATTAGCTTATTTTGCATATATGTCTGTAAAAAATAAGGAAACAACACAAAATGAACCTTGGCATTATTACAAATCTATAATGAGATTTCAAATATTTGGACATAATAGTACATTATTTAGTGAAACATTAGGAATACCAAAAGTTTTTGTACCTCAGAATATGACTTCTGCTGCTGGAGATTTTTATCAAGAAAAATTGAAAGAATGGAAAAAAGCAACTGACACATATCAATATACAGGTAGATTTGTTTTTCTTAATGGTACTTTATTGACAAATAATAATAATGGTCAAAATGATTGTATATATAGTGGACAACAGAGAACAAAGACATCATTAAAAATAAAAAAGGTAGATCCAGAAGGAAATCCATTAAAAGGTGTAGAGATTAGAATTTATGAATCTAGTAGTAAAAAAGAAAAAGGAGATTGGTTATTTACTGGAGTAACTAATAAAAATGGAATTGTTAATTTTTCAGGAGAAAAAGGAAAATGGTATTATGTTAGAGAATATAAAACAATAGCTGGTTATGTTAAAGCAGATCCTGATCATCAGGTAGTTAAATTAACAACAGATAAACAGCCTGTTAAATTTGTAAATGAACGAAAGGTCAGCTTGAAAATTGTAAAGAAAGATCAATATGGAAATACTGTAGATGGAATTAAATTTAGGATTTTTCGAGTTGAAAATGATGGAAGTAAAACATATGTGGGTGCTAAGAGAACAAAGAATGGAGGAGTAATAGATTATAAAGATGCAGAAATAGGAGAAACATATTACATAGAGGAAGATGTAGAGGATTCTAAAGAATTAGGATATGAGCCTGATGGTAAAACAAGTGAGACAATTAAAATAGGTGAAGGTGTGAATAAAGTTTATTTTAAAAATAAGCTTACTAAACCTAAAGTATTAATTATAAAACAAGATAGCGAGACTGGAAAAGTGTTACCAGATGCAACATTTGAAATTATTGATGAAAATAGAAATATTGTAGCAACTGGAACAACAAATGATGAAGGCGAACTCTATGTTTTGATAGAAAAAGAAGGAATAGGAAAAACATATTATGTTAAAGAAGTAGATCCACCGCCTAACTATTATCCATCAAATGAGGGATACAAAGAAGTAATATTAAAAGAGGGTGTAAATCCAGTTGTATTTAAAAATGATCCAATAAAAACACCACCAGGTGAAGATCCAAATCCACTAGGGAATCTTAATATATGTAAAATAGATTCAGAAGATGAAGATTATAATTTGAGTGGTGTTGAGTTTAAAGTATCAGTAACTTCAAACAGTAATCGTTATGAAAATAAATATATTCAATTAACGAATGCAAGTGGACATGTGTATAGTGGAGAAAGTGTTGGAAGTAGTGCTACAATTGATGAACATAATAATGCTAATGGAAGTAAATATCATATTGAATATGTAAGTGATGCTAACCAGGCTACAATATTTACTACATCAAAAGATGGTAAGATTTCTATAAAAAATTTGCAAATGTATAATGATGAGAACAATAAATATGTGTATACTCTTGAGGAAGTAACTAATACAAATTACGGATATAGACAGGAAGTTGAAAATCAAGATATAGTGGAATTAAATAATGGTAGTGGAGTTACTCAGATAGAAAATGAACAGCAACTTGGAAGATTAGTAATACATAAAGTAGATCAAGGAGTATGGGATGAACATAATGAAAAAATAGGATTAGAAGGTGTAGAATTCAAGATAAGGATATCAGAATCTGAATATTTACAACTTTCAAGTTCAAATGGTGTAGAAAAAGAAATTAAAGGTAAAGCAGTAATAGATGAACATAATGAAGTTGCTGAATATGGAAGATATATAGTTAAATATGTAAGTAAAGAAGAAGCTACTACTTTTATAACAGATAAGAATGGTATTATTCGTGTGGAGAATTTAGAGGTATGGAAAAATCCAAAAGAGAAGTATACTTATTATATGGATGAAATTGCTATTGGTGAGAAATGGGAATTATACTATGACATAAAAACAGAAGAAGAGGCAAAAGATGATTATACTACTTTATATGATCAAGGTGATACTGATAAAACTATTTATAACAAGCAAAAATATGTAGATTTAGCTGGATACATCTGGGATGATGGACATCAAGGTAAAAACACTGTAACAGACAGTTATTATAAAGAAGGTAGTGCTGATAAAAGAATAGATAAAGATGACTTACCTAGTGGTAAGAAGGGTATAACTATACGATTAATGCAAGGAGATAAACCTTTAGCAATTGCTGAAGCTAATAAAGATGCTAAACCTGGTGATTATATGGATATAGAAGATGAAATAGATGGTAAAATTAAGAGAGATTATTTCTTCCCTTCACAGATGAAACCTTCAGATTCTTCTAAAGGTATAACTTGGGTAAATCCAGAAGGATACAAAATAGAGATTGGCAGATTAAGTGAATACTATATTGAATTTTATTACAATGGATTAAAATATCAGTCTGTACCAGCTGTTGGTAATAAAGAAGAATACCATAAAGCAGATAATTCATCAAAGGCAGAAGATAAGAATAGAGATACTATAAATAATAATTTCTATTCAATAAAAGGAGGAAATGTTAAGACAGATACTACTCAAGGAAGTACAAGTACTGAAGTAGGATTAACATATAAAAGTGGTACAGGTTCAGAGGTAAATACTTCTACATTAGTACAAAATACAAAATATACTAAAGAAAGCTTGGGTGGTAGTGTAAGTGATATAGAGCGTGCTACAAGTAAAGCTAGTACAAAAGACTATTATAAAATTAAATTTATTCCAAGAAGAGATAAAATAAGGAAGACAATAGAGTATATAAATTTGGGGATATATGAAAGAGAACAAGCTGATTTGGCTGTTGCAAGTGATCTTTATAATATTCAAATGGAAATAAATGGATATGTGCACACATATAATTATAAAAAAAGAAAACCATATTTGGATTATGGTATACAAGATCATGATTATGAAAAAATAGATGGTGCTGATGGATATAAAGCTATAATGGATGCTTTTTCAGTACAAGCAAAAAATGATTTTAATGATAATTATAGAAATTTATCTTATGTGAGAGAAATTTTCCCATCATATATAGCTTATACTAAGGAGGATCCAGGGAATGAAAATAGACTGAGAGTATTTGTAAATTATGAACTTATAATAAAAAATCAATCAACATTGGATAATAAAGTGAGATTAAGAAATTATTTTGAAACTCAATATAAATTTGTAAAAGCTAGTGAAGGATCTTGGACTTGTGATGATGATATAAAAGAAGGCGATGTTAAGATTTGTGAAATGGCAGAAGAAATTGATGTTGGAGGAGGACAAAATAAGAAAATAACTTTAACATTTGAATTAGATACAGAAGCAATAATTGCTTTAGCAAATGGAAATGGTATAAAAACAACAAAAATTAATACAACAGAAATAATAAGTTATTCAACATATAAAGATGGAAAAAATTATGCTAGTATAGATAAAGATTCAGCACCAGATAATACTAGATATGGAGATAAAACTACTTATGAAGATGATGTTGATGCTGCTCCACCATTAACTATAAAAAGAGACAAAGAAAATAAAGTTTTGACAGGAACTGTTTTTGAAGATGATATAGTAACAGGTGGTACAATAAAGAAAGATCCTGATAAATTAATAAAAACACAAGAGGATGCTAACAATTATGTATCAACAGATAAGTATGAGGGAAATGGAAAATATGAAAATAAAGAAGGCA
Organism: uncultured Clostridia bacterium; assembly: GCA_948528155.1. GTDB lineage: Bacteria > Bacillota > Clostridia > TANB77 > CAG-508 > CAG-269. Next base: position 19,036 of record CAOSZT010000024.1, read on the forward strand.
GAGGTCAAGGTGTTTATGTTGAATTAGTAAAGAGAGAAATAGACCAAGATGGAAGCTATAAAGAAGTTGCTGCGACATTATATGATCTTGATGAGAGTGGGCAAGTAATTAATGATAAAAGTGCCAAGACTACAAAAGGAGATGGAAAGTATAAATTTAATGGTTTAATTCCAGGAATATATTATATAAGATATACATATGGAACTGATGGAGAAGATAAAAATACAATCATAAAACCTATAGAAGGGACTGGAAAAACTGATACAGTAGTAACAACACAGGATCATAAATCTACAATTATAAAAGATGAAAATCCAGCAAAAGATGCAATTCAAAATCAATATGAAGGATCTGATGATTATTATATTTGGAAAAATATTAAAGATGAGGAATTAAAATTACAAGGATCTGATGGTTATTGGTATGAGGCGGACGGAGCAGATATTTATTCATCAGCTGTAGATGATTATAATCATAGAAAAGCTATAAATAAGGCTTTGGAACATAATAAATATCAAGTAAAAACAGATTATGATGAAAGAAATGATTTTGAAGAATTAGAGCCAAGTATTTATCTTATGACATCTAGAACACCTTTAATTTGTATAGCAATTGAAGATCAAGATAAAAATGATTCAAGTACTAGAAAAGTAGAGGATATTGAGGGTACTCCTCAATATGATGCAAATAAAGACAAAAATAATAAAGATGAAAATTCTAACGACAGATTACCAACTAAATATGAAACTAAGTTTGGAATTGTTGAAAGACCTAGACAGAATTTTGAAGTAACAAAAGAAGTAAGTTATATAAAGGTAACTTTAGCAAATGGACAAATCTTATTAGAAGGTGATCCTAGAAATTCAAATATTAGTAATTATTTGACATATCCAGAGGGTGGAATGCTAAAAATAGAGATTGACAATGAAATTATTGAAGGAGCAAAATTGGAGACTACTTATGATATTAATGTAGCAAATCTTTCAGACTTAAATTATGATATATTTGATTATTACATATTTGCTAAAGATAACAATAAGCCTGTAGAAACAAGCATACGTTGGATTGATTATATGGATAAAGAACTGGCATTAGTAGATGATAATTGGAAAATATATGATTCTAAAATAATACATAATGGTGGATATTTAGAAGATATAACATCTCAAAATAATAATTATAATTATATAGTAAGTAATGGTGAAGATGGAGAAGGATTTGGAAAAGGAGAAAATTATTATTATACGAAAACAGTAGCACCAGGAAAAGTAGTAAATACTCCAATAAATGCAAGTAAATTATTGTCAACTGCAAAGGATATGACTTATGATAATAAGGTTGAATTCTTAAATGTATATAACTCAGTAGGTAGATTTTATCAGTCAACTGTAGGTAAAGATGAAAATGGAGTATATGTACATGGGACACCAGGTAATAATAGATTTGATACAGATAATCCTAATTCAGAAGATAAGAAAGACCCTGATAATAATAGCAAAGAGCCATTAAGAGCAGAAATTGTTATTGTCCCACCAACAGGTCAAGCTAGAATTTATTATGCAATAGGTATAACTTGTTTAACCTTATTAGTAGGTGGTATAGTATTAATCAAGAAAAAGGTTTTAGACAAATAAAAAATAATATTAAAAGGGGCTGTAAAAAAAATCCCAACAAAAAATGAGTGAAAAATTTTCACTCATTTTTCATATAAAAAACGCCA
>CAOSZT010000025.1 GCA_948528155.1 uncultured Clostridia bacterium
ATATTAATATATTATATCTTCTTTTGTTGTTTTTGCTATTCCTAGCATAATAAATTTTTCCTCTAAAATTGTTTTTATAATATTTATTCAATTTATTAAAAAATTCCGATTATTTTTTCATTTTCATCAACATTAATACTTTCAGCAGCTGGAACTTTGGGAAGACCTGGCATAGTCATAATTTTACCAGAAATAGCAACAATAAAACCAGCACCTGCTTTTAAATTAACTTCTCTAATAGTAATTTCAAAAGGATCTTTACACTCTAAATTTTTTGGATCGTCTGAAAAAGAATATTGAGTTTTAGCAATACAAATAGGCAAATTTCCAAATCCTAATTTCTCAATTCTCTCGATTTCCTGATTTGCAATTTCTGAAAATTTAACACCAATAGCTCCATAAATTTCTTTTGCCACTTTTTCTATTTTTGTTTTTATACTGTCCTCTATATCATAAATATATTTAAAGTTCTCTTGTTGTTCCACTAAATTAACCAATTTAGTTGCTATATCAATAGCACCTTTTCCACCTTTTGCCCAACCTTCTACAAGACTTGAGGAAATTCCTTTTTCTTTCAGTTTTTCTTGTACAAACTCTATCTCTGTTAAAGTATCTGTATTAAACCTATTAATTGCAACAATAACATTTAGGCCAAACTTGTCTTTTATATTTTCAATATGTTTATATAAATTACTCATTCCATTTTTTAAGCCTTTTAAATTCTCTTCTTGAATTTTATCTTTTTCTATACCTCCATGATATTTTAGAGCTTTAATAGTAGTAACAATAACAACTGCATCAGGTTTAATTCCTGCTTTTCTACACTTAATATCTAAAAACTTTTCAGCTCCTAAATCAGCACCAAAACCAGCTTCTGTAACTGTATAATCAGCTAATTTCATAGCCATTTTAGTTGCAATTATACTATTACATCCATGTGCAATATTAGCAAAAGGTCCTCCATGTATTAGTGCTGGTGTATGCTCCAAAGTCTGTACAATATTAGGCTTTATAGCCTCTTTCAAAAGAACTGTCATTGCACCTTCTGCCTTTAAATCTCTAACAAAAACAGGTTTTTTATTAGAATTATATCCAATAATTATACTTCCTATCTTTTCTCTTAAATCCATTATATTCTCTGACAAACACAAAATTGCCATTATCTCAGAAGCAACAGTTATATCAAAACTATCATCTCTTGGAACAATATTTTTTTCACCAGAAAGACCTGTTTGAATTTTTCTCAATTGTCTATCGTTTAAATCAACACATCTTTTCCAAGTAACTTCTTGAATATCAAGATCATTTCCAAAATAAATATGATTATCAATCATGCTAGAAAGTAAATTATTTGCAGAAGTAATTGCATGAATATCACCAGTAAAATGAAGATTGATTTCTTCCATAGGAGCAACCTGAACAAAACCACCACCTGTAGCTCCTCCTTTAATACCAAATACTGGTCCTAATGAAGGTTCTCTTAAAGCTAATACAGATTTTTTTCCAATTTTTGAAAGACCATCAGCAATAGCAATAGAAACAGTAGTCTTGCCTTCTCCTAAAGGTGTTGGATTAATAGCAGTAACCAAAATTAGCTTACCTTCTTTTTTATCCTTCAACTTATTAAAAACACTATTAGAAATTTTAGCTTTATACTTCCCATAACACTCAATATCTTTTTCATCTATATCAAGTTTTCTAGCAATATCACTTATATTATCTAATTCTACACTATTTGCAATCTCTATATCTGTCATAATACATCTTCTCCTTTTCTAGTTTACATTAATTTTATATTCATAAAAATGATACTAATAAAAATATCAATTTCATAAGAAAAATTATAAAACTAATAATACTAATAAAATTAATGTACTAAAATACTCCTTCTTATACAATTAGCCCAACTACAATCCCTATCAAAGCTCCAACAAAAACCTGAATAGGAGTATGACCTAATACCTCAACTAATCTTTCAGAGACCTGCATACCAGTAAGACCTGGAGTTTCTATAATTTTATTAAGCAAAGAAGCCTGTTTTCCAGCAGCTCTTCTTATACCACAAGCATCATACATAACAACAGCTGCCAAAATAAAACTAACAGCAAAAATAGGTGTATCAACACCTTCATACTTTCCAACCAAAGTAGCAAGACCTGTAACTACTGCTGAATGAGAACTTGGCATTCCACCAGCTCCCATAATTCTCTTAAAATTGAACTTTTTAGTAGTAATTAAATCATATATAACCTTAAATGTTTGAATAAAAAACCATAACAAAAAAGGTACATATATAAATTTGTTTTGTATAAAACCTACAAAATTATTCACAATTCATCTCCCTTTCAAAAATAATCTTTTAAAAAACAATTATTCTTGTGCTTCAAAATTTTCTTCCTCTACATTACCATCTTTCTCAAGTAAAATAGTTATTTTCTTTTCTGCATCTTCAAGAATTTTATTACATTCTTTTGAAATTTTTATTCCTTCTTCAAATTTAGTAATTGACTCATCTAAATTTAATTTACCATTTTCTAACTCTGAAACTATCTTTTCTAAATTTTCCATATTACTTTCAAAACTTGATTTTGCCATCTTTTTCTCCTTTTCTATTCTGTAACTGTACCTGTTTTTACATTAACAGTATAAACAGTATTTACATATCCATCTGTTTTATTTCTAACTGAAACTTCATAAATTCCATTTCCTTTTAGTTCTGCTTCAAAATTATAAGAATCAACTGATATATTCCATTCTTTTTTAGCTAATTCAATGGCTGTTTTTCTATCATTTGCCTCTGTGTTTTCATTTTTACTTTCTTGTTCTTCTCTTCCTATAATATTATTATTTTCAATTATATTATTTTTACTTGATGTATTTTCTCCTGCCACATTATTCTCGACTTCTGTATTATTTACTGTATTATCAACTTGACCATTTTGTGTGGACATATTATTTATATAATCAAACATATTATAATTTTCCTCTTTTTTATCACTTACATTACTATTTGTCTTTTTATTATTAATTATTCCTAATATTAATACTACAATAGCTATTACAACTAATACAATTATTATTATTTTTGTTTTATTTGTCATATGCTTTCCTCTTTTCCTCAAAATTATAAAACTTTTGCTTCTTTATTTCCATCTACTAGTTTTATATTTATTTTATCTCCTGTTTTTAAATCTTTTACACTCTTAATTATTTTTGAGTCCTGTTCAATTATTGAATATCCTCTAATTAGTGTTTTTAAAGGACTTAATGTATCTAATTTAGAAATTAATTCTATGTACTTTGTTTTCTCTTCCTTTTGTTTATTTTTTATAACATTTTCTAGCCTTTTTATGTGATTATCTATTTTTATATAATTATCATTTATATCTCTAAATGGCTCTTTAAACACTCTACTTGATAAACATTTCTCATATCTCAATTTCATTATTTCCACTTTTTTAATTAATGTAAGTCTTAATCTATTTTGATAAGAATTTATTTTCTGTTTTATTTCATATATGTCAGGAACTGCTAGTTCCGCTGCTGCTGAAGGTGTTGGTGCTCTTAAGTCTGCTACAAAATCTGAAATTGAAAAGTCAGTTTCATGTCCTACTGCTGAAATTATTGGTATTTCAGAATTATAAATTGCATTTGCAACTATTTCCTCATTAAATGGCCATAAATCTTCTAATGAGCCTCCTCCTCTTGCTAAAATTAATACATCAGCAAGTTTATTTTTATTCATAAATTTAATACCTTCTGCAATTTTCTTACTTGCTCCTTCACCTTGAACTGGTACTGGAAACAATCTAATATGTACATTTGGATTTCTTCTTGTACTTACATTTATTATATCTCTTATTACTGAGCCTGTTTGAGATGTTAAAACACCTATTGTTTTTGGCATTTGTGGAATTTTTTGTTTATGTTCTTCTTTAAAATATCCTTCTTGTTCTAATCTTTGTTTTAATTCTTCATATTTTTTGTATAATAATCCAATACCATCTTCTTGCATTGCTTTTACATATATTTGATATACTCCATCTCTTTCAAATACTGAAACTCCTCCTGCTACAAATACTTTCATTCCATCTTTTGGCATAAAGTCAAGTCTTTGTGCATATGTTTTAAACATTATACATTTTATTAAAGAATTTTCGTCTTTTAGTGTAAAATACATATGTCCTGTATAGTGATTTTTAAAGTTTGATATTTCACCTTTTACAAATACATTGTTTAAATTTTCATCACTTGCAATTTTGTCTTTTATATAATTATTTAATTGACTTACACTTACTGCAACATTTTCATAATTCATATTTTTTCCTCTCACTTATCTTAATAGTTTTTACTATTGCATTACATACTACATTTCCTTGACTATACTTGCTAAAACTCCATTTACAAAATACTTTGATTTATCTTCTCCATATTTTTTTGAAAGTTCGACTGCTTCATTAATAGCAACTTTATAAGGGATATTATTATACTTTATTTCATATATTGCAAGTTTTAAAATAGATAAGTCCATCTTCGAAATTCTATTTAATTTCCAATCTTCTTTTAAGTTTTGCTCTATATTTTCTAAAATTTGTTTCTCATTTTTTCTACTTCCTAAAATAACATCTGTTATATATTTTTGTGCTTCTTTATCATTTATGTCATTACTTTCAAAAAATAAATCTATTTGTTCTTCTACTTCTTCAGTTTTTTGGATTTCTAAGCTATATATTAATTTAAAGGCATTTTCTCTCATTGTTGACCTATTCATTTTTATTTCCTCTTCTTTACTTTTTTGTTTTTTATAATTTATAAGTTGTGTTTTATTTTTGTTTTTATGAATTTATTTTTTACATTTTATCTATAAAACTTTTCAACTTAGTTTTAACCTCATCTTTATTTTGTTGCACATAATTTCCAATAAATGCTCCTACTAATACTAATAAAATTCCCACAATTAGAGAATATAATCTAGTAGCTAATATTACTATTGCAACAATTATTCCAATAATAGCACCTTTATATTGATTTATAAATTTTTTAAAATCTTCCATATATATTCCCTCTTCTTTCTAAGCTTCTTCTTTGTCCACTTTTGGCTGTTTTTCTTGGATGGCTTTTTTTATAGTTATATTAACCTCTTTTACATCTAAATCTGTTGTTTCTTTTACTTTAGACTTTATTTTATTTTGTAAATCTACTGTTAAATCTTTTATTATTGCATCTGAACTCACTACTAAATTAGCAAAAATATTTACATTATTTTCTCTATCTAGTTCAACTCTTGATGTAACTTCTTTAGCCATTTTATATTCTCTTGTAACTGATTCAACTAAATTTTCTATTGTTTCTTTTGATATCATTAATCTTCCATTGTCATTTGCTAAAAGAACTCCTTGTTTATCTTTTATCTGTTGTTTTGATGTTGGATCAAAAAATATACATCTAATTGATAATAATATAAATACTACACTTATTGCTAATATTATTTTTGATGCTGTTTCAGATATTATTAAAGTTTTTATTAAATTTTGTACTACATCAATGTCTATCCATCTAAAAACCAATAGACATGCAATTACTGATATTATTAGTATTATATTTGAATATAATATTAATGTAATTTTTTCTATAATTTTCATTTATTTTACCTCTCTTTTAATTCAAATATTAGAAGCTAGAGGTTAGAAATAAAACCTCTAACTTCTAATAAAATTATTCATTTACTTCTTCATTTTCATTATTTTTATCTGCTTCTTCATTTCTAATAATGTCTGTATTAACTCCTTGAACATGAACATTTACTTCTTCTACTTTAAATCCAGTCATTCCTTCTACTGCTTTTTTTACTCTGTTTTGTATTTCAAATGCTACATCTGGTATTCTTGATCCATATTCAACTATTATATTTACATCTATTTTGGCAGTATTCTCTGATTTTTCAACTTTTATTCCTTTAGCTAAATTTTTCTTTCCACTTAATACTTCTGTTATTCCTCCTGCAAATCCTCCTGACATTGCTGAAACTCCTTGAACTTCTGATACTGCTACTCCTGCTATTACTGCTATTACGTCATTTGATATTTCTATTCCATCTTCCACTTTTTGTGCTTCTTGTATAATATTTTCCTCTTTTACCTCTACATTTTCTGTTTTTATTTCTTTTTCTTCCATTTTAAATTCCTCCTCCTTTATAAATTTAAAAATTGATATACTTATTTATGTTATAAGTATATCAATTCTTAGCAATTTTTACAACCTTTTTATTCAAATATTTCAAATTCATTAATATGATTTCCTCTTAAAAAATCTCGTATATTCATTTTTTTAGCATTTTCACCTTGAATTTCTAAAACACTAAGTATTCCTTCCTTTGTCTTAATATATAAGCCCTCTTTTTGATTAGATACTACTACAGTTCCATTTTTTAGAATATTAATATTATCTTGACTAAATCCTATATTTTTTGCAATATCAACTTTCCAAAACTTAATTTTTTTGTTATTTAAAAATGAATATGCTCCCATAATTGGATTTAATCCTCTAACTAGATTTTTAATTTCTTTAGCTGTTTTGTCTTCCCAATCAATTTTAGACATTGCTTTATCTAACATTGGGGCTAAAGAAAAATTTTCTCCTTGCTTTTCTCTTGGTGCTGTTCCATTTTCTATTTGTTTTAGAGTTTCAACTAATAGTTTTCCACCTATTTTTGATAACTTTTCCCATAATTCTCCTGTTGTTTCATTTTCTCCAATTTCCACTTCTTCTTTTAAAATCATATCTCCTGTGTCCATTCCTATATCCATATACATTGTTGTTATTCCTGTCTTTTTATCTCCATTTAAAACTGCCCATTGTATTGGTGCTGCTCCTCTATATTTAGGTAATAATGAAGCATGTACATTAATACAACCTAATTTTGGAATTTCTAAAATTTCTTTTGGTAGTATTTTACCATAGGCTACAACACATATTATGTCTGGATTTAATGTTCTTATTTTTTCTATGAATTCTTCATTATTTCTTATTTTTTGTGGTTGATATACTTGTATGTTTTTTTCTATTGCATATTCTTTTACAGGTGATGCTAGTAATTTCATTCCTCTTCCTTTTGGTTTGTCTGGATTTGTTACTACTCCTATTATTTTGTGTCCTACATCATATATTGATTGTAGACTTTCTTTTGCGAAATCAGGGGTTCCCATAAATAATATATTCATTTTGCCTTTCCTTTCTTTTTATAATTCAAGTACTTCGTCATACTCTTTTATATTTTCATGTGGATTTTCAAAAAGATGAATTCCATTTAGTTGTATCGTATTATAAAATTATCAAAATTAAATAATTTTAATTCTCTGCTTCTACATACTCCAAAGTTCCAGGCAAAATTTTATCAATAAAAACTTCACCTTCTAAATGATCACATTCATGACAAATCGCTTGTGCTAATAAGTCTTTAGCCTTAATCTTAACTCTTTTACCTTCTCTATCAGTGTACTCTGCAGTAACTTCCTCTGGTCTTTTTACTTTAGCAAACTTGTTTGGAAAACTCAAACATCCTTCATCAACCTCATGTTCTCCTTTAGTCTTCAAAATAACAGGATTAATTAAAACTATAGGACCTTTTTCATCATATAAATCAATAACAACAACTCTTTTCAAAACTCCAACTTGTACTGCTGCAAGACCAACTCCATTATATTTGTGCATAGTATCAATCATATCATCTATTAAAATTTGTAACTTATCATCAATAGTCTCAACCTCTCTAGATTTCTTACATAAAATCTCATCACCTTCTAGTCTTAATTTTCTAATTGCCATTTTTATTCCTCCTTGTTTAGAGATATGTCCCAAATGAACATTTTGTCCAAAAGAACATCATTTTGGAGTTTATGCCATACTATTTGGATTCACATCTACTGTAATTTTTGTATTTTTAATATCTCTATCATACATTTTTTTTAACATTTCATTGAAAATAATGTTTGCTTTTTCTGTCATGTTTCCTTTAATTATAATTCTCCATCTAAATCTATTTTGTATTTTATCTATTGGAGAAGGCATTGGTTTAAATATTTTAAATTCTTCATTTTCTAAACCATTTTTTATATATTCATATGTTAATTTTGAAACTTTTTTTATTTCTTCTTCATTAATACTATTAAAGCCTATTATTATTATATCGCAAAATGGTGGATATTTCAACTGTTTTCGTAATAGTATTTCTTTTTCATAAAATTGTTCATAATTTTGTTTTTGTGCATCTTGTATACTAAAGTTTTCTGGATTATAGCTTTGAATTATTACTTTTCCAGGCAAATTTTCTCTTCCTGCTCTTCCTGCTACTTGTGTTAATATCTGGAATGTTCTTTCAGTTGCTCTATAATCATCTATATTTAGTGAACTATCTGCTGCTATAACTCCTACAAGTGTAACTTTTGGGAAATGATGTCCTTTTACTACCATTTGTGTTCCTATTAATATGTCTATGTTTTCATTTTTGAATTTGTTTAATATTTCTTCATGCGAGTTTTTCTTTGTTACTGTATCTACGTCCATTCTAATTGTTTTAGCTTGTGGAAATTGTTTTTGTATTTCTTGTTCTAATTTTTGAGTTCCAGTTCCAAAATATCTTATTTTATCACTTCCACACTCTGGACAATTTTTTACAATTTTTTCTTCATATCCACAATAATGACATTTTAGTTTGTTTTCGTAACTATGATATGTCATACTAATATTACAGTTTTTGCATTTTACAGTATATCCACAATTTCTACACATTATAAATGTAGAATATCCTCTTCTATTTAAAAATAAGATTGTTTGTAATTTATCTTTTAAGTTCTGCTCTATAGAATTATATAAATCAAAACTTAGCATTGACCTATTTCCATTTGCTAGTTCTTGTTTTAAATCAACTATTTCTACTTTTGGAAGATTTGACTTATTTGCTCTTTTAGTTAATTTTAATAATGTAATTTTTCCATTATTTGAATTGTAAAAAGTTGATATATCTGGTGTTGCACTTCCTAAGACTAGGGGTATTTTCATCTCTTTTGATATTTTTTTTGCTACTTCTTTTGCATTATATTTTGGACTGGCTTCTGATTTATATGAACTGTCATGTTCTTCATCAATTATGATAATTCCTAAATTTTTTATAGGTGCAAAAATTGCTGACCTTGCACCTATTACTATTTTGGCTTTTTCTTGTTTTATTCTTTCCCATTCGTCATGTCTTTCTCCTATTGATAATTTACTATGTAATACTGCAATTTCTTCTTTTCCAAATCTTGATATAAATCTATCCAGCATTTGTGGTGTTAATGATATTTCTGGTACCAAAATAATTGCTGATTTTTCCTCTTTAATTACTTTATCAATTAATTGCAAATATACCTCTGTTTTTCCAGATCCTGTAACACCATATAGCAAAAATTGTTCATATGTGTTTTTGTTTATAGTTTCAGCTATTTTATTAAAGGCATTTGTCTGTTCTTCTGTTAATTGTAAATTTTGTGTATTTTTTATTTTTTTATTATCTAAAGGGTTTCTTTCAATCTTTCTTTCTATTAATTCTAAATAATTATTTTTTATGAGTGTTTTTATTATTGTTCTTGAACAGTCTGTAAAAGTCTCTATTTCTGTGATAGTAGCACCTTCATTGTCTTTTACAAAGTTTAATATTTTTATCTGTTTTTCTGATTTTATTTTTTTAGTTTCTATATCAAAATTAATTTCTTCAAAATCTTTTTTTAAATATACTACATTTATTTTTTTATCTTGAATTCGTTTACTTACATCTTTGCTTTTTGTTCCTGGTGTTTGCATTAATTTTATACATTCTGAAATATTGCAAAAATATCTTTTTGCAATCCAATTTGCTAGTTCTATCTGCTTGTCTGTTAGCCCTGTTTCTACTTTTACTATGTTTTTTATTTCAAAATCTGAATTTTCTTTTATTTTTACAATGTGTGCTTCTTCTAATCTTTCTGATTTACCAAATGGTACCAAAACTTTACTACCTATACATATTAATTGTTCTAGCTCCTTTGGTATATTATAGTCAAATGTTCTATTTAATTTTTTAGCTGTTGTATTTATAATTACTTCTGCTACCATTTTTAGCTCCTTGTCCATTAGGTATGTTTCTTTTTGTACCTTTTGTTCATATATGATACATCTCTAATTTTATTTTTATATTTGTTATTCTACTATATTTCTGTTTGTAAATCAATAGTTTTAAATTTCGCTTGTGTACAAAATTTATGTGTGTTATACTATTTTCTATAATATTTTTTTACTTTTAAAATATAAATAGATAGGTGAAAATTATGAATGAAGAAAGATTTAATTTAACAAAAAAGGCTGGAATTTATGGAATTACAGGCAATTTATTTCTGTTAATTATTAAAGGAATAGTGGGATTTATATTCAGAAGCCAGTCAATGATTGCTGATAGTTTTAACAGTGCTGGAGATATTTTTGCTTCATTAATGACATTTATTGGCAACAAAATTTCAAGTGTACCAAATGATGAAGATCATAATTTTGGTCATGGTAAAGCTGAATATATTTTTTCTATGTTTATTGGTGTTTCTATGGTTTTTGTTGCAACAAAGTTATTTTATGATTCAGTTCATACTTTAATTTTGGGAAGTACTTTAGAATTTTCTTGGCTTTTAATAATTGTTTGTGTTTTAACAATTATCACAAAACTTGCTTTATTTATATATACAAAAAGAGCTAATGAAAAGTACAATAATATTTTATTAGAATCTAATATGAAAGACCACAAAAATGATTGTATAGTAACTACATTTACATTAATTTCTATTATACTTTCCTTATTTGGAATTTACTGGTTTGACAGTGTTGTTGGTATTGGAATATCTATTTGGATTGGTTTTACTGGTATTTCAATATTTTTAGAAAGCTATAATGTTTTAATGGATGTTTCTGTTGATGAAAAAACTAAAGATTTAATTTTAGATATTATTCATACACATAAAGAAATTTATAAAATAGACAATATTTCCTCTTCTCCTGTTGGTGCTCAACATATAATTTTTATTACTGTTTGTTTAGATGGTAATATGACTACTTTTGAAAGTCATTCTTTGGCAAATAGTATTGAAGAAACTGTTACTAAATTAGAAAATGTTTATAAAACTATTGTACATGTTGAGCCTATTAAAATAGAACATAATAAAAGTTGAGTTGTTTAATCTATCAACTCAACTCTTTTTGGTCCTAACTTTATTTGATTATGTACTAATTGAATATAATAATTTCCTGATTGTGTAATATAAAAACTTAAACTATTTGCATTATTCCAATATGAATCTGTTTCTAATCTATATTGAACTTGCCAATTATTTATATATTGATTATATTCAATATTTTTAATTTCAATTTTCCATCTATCATTTTCTTGTGTGTATATTATATCAAATCCTATTTCTTCATCAGTTTTGTCAGTTTGTTCATTTTTATTACTATAACGAACATTATACATACCATCTTCTATTTGGTCTATCATATAATATATTATTTGATTATATTCAAATCCTTCACAACAGATAACATATCTATATTCAATATTTATTAAATAATTTCTTTTTATTTCTTCTAAACCTAATTTATTTTTTATTTCTGTATTTTCACAATATCTAAACCCTTTTTGTATTTTTAGTTTTTCTTCTTCTGTTAAATTACCTTTATAAATTATATCTTTTATTATTTTTAGGTTTAGGATATCTTTTTGAGTTTGGTTTATCTCTGTTCCAATTTCTATTTTATTATTTTGATTTATTTCATTAATTTTTGTTTGTAATATTTTTAGTTCATTCTCAAATTGAGAAAATCTAATTCCATTTATTGTTGAAATCCCAGATGTCATTCCAATTGATGTTAAAATAAGTAATACCACTATTGTTATAACAAGTGCTAATAATGTTATACCCTTTTCTTTTGTTCTTTCCATTATTTTTCCTTTCTTATTTAAAATGTTTTTTATTACTTTTATTTATAACATAGTTTAAATCCTTTAACAATAATTTACATATAAAAATTTTACTTTTTACAAATTTTATGATATAATTCAAAAAAATTAATATAATTTTTACAAAAACTTTTAATTTATAATAAGCAAAGGGAAAGGAGTATTAAAATGTCTAGTTCAGATAATACTACTGCTTTGGCTGAAAACAAAGTTTTAATTTTATACATTTTAAATCAACTGTCAAATGGAATTATAGAAGATGGTTTATATAAAATTATTTCTTCAATAAATAATGTTAATTACTTTTATTTTAAAGAAGTTTTGACTGATTTATTAGATTCAAAGTTAGTAGGAAAGTTCACTAAAGATGAAGAAGATGATGAAGTTGTATTAAAAATAACAAGTGATGGAACAAATGCACTCTCTCTTACAATAGATGTACTTCCAGGAATATTAAAATTAAAGGCTGATAATATTTTTAAAGAAGAACTTTCTTCTATTACTAACGAAACTTCTGTTATAGCTGAATTTATTCCTAAAAATGAGAATGATTATACTATAAAATGTAAAATTATTGAAAATAATGAGACAATTTTTGAGGTTAGAACTTTTGCTGGTTCTCGTGATAGGGCTAAAAAGATTGTTGATAATTGGAATTATAATGCTTCTAAAATTTACCCTAAAATATTGGATATCTTATTAGAGGAAAATGGAAAGAGGGATTTTTAATAACGTCCCTCTTTCCATTTTTCTCTTCTTATTATCCAATCATTTCCACATTTTGTAGGCAATTTCATAAAAACCTTTTGCCCCTTAACACCTGGACTAATACTATCAATTTCTTCCTCTGTTTCATAATCCCATAATTTTTCAATTTCAAATATTTCTGGCTCTAATTTATTTGGAATTATTATCTCCATTATATCTCCAACACTCAACTTATTTTTTATCTCAATCACTGATTTTTCTTGTCTATATTCAATAATCTTTCCACCAAACTCATATTGTTCATTATATTGTCTACCACTCAAATCTTGAATATCTTTATTATTTCTATCATTAAAATAAAATGTTGTAAATTCTCTAGTTTTAGATTTCTCAATTTCTTTTAAATATTTACTATAATCATAATTTTTTGGATCTTTCATATAATCGTCAATTGCATTTCTGTAGACATTTATAACACTTGCTATATAATATTCTGTTTTTAATCTTCCTTCTATTTTTAAACTATCAATCCCCATATTAATTATTTCTGGTATTTCTTTTATTAAGCATAAATCTTTTGATGAAAATATACTTGTTCCATATTCACTTTCTTCTATTGGTAAAAACTCACCTGGATTATTTTTTTCTTCAGCATATAAATTATATGACCATCTACAGCTTTGTGCACAGTCTCCTAAATTTGCACTTCTTCCACATAAGAAGTCACTTAAAAAACATCTTCCAGAAAATGCAAAACATATTGAACCATGTCCAAACATTTCTACTTCTAAATCTTCTGGCTTATGTTCCATTATGTATTTTAATTGCTCCTTATTTGCTTCTCTTGCCATTATTACTCTTTTGGCTCCGTTTTTATACCAAAACTCGCAATCTCTTGAACTTACTATATTTGCTTGTGTACTTATATGTATTGGTATATTTGGTGCATATTGTTTTAGTGTTTCTATTACTCCACCATCTGCTGCTATTATTGCATCTGGTTTTACTTTATTTAGTATTTTCGCCATTTCAATTATTTCCTCATATTTGTCATCCCAAGCAAATATATTTAATGTTACATGTACTTTTTTTCCTATACTGTGTGCATATTCTATTGTTTTTATTAGGTCATTGTTGTCCATATCTGCTCTTGTTCTTAATGATAGTGATGATGTTCCACAATATACTGCGTCTGCTCCATATTTGAAGGCCGTTTTTGCTTTTTCGTATGAGCCTGCTGGGGCTAATAGTTCTATTTTTTTCATATTTTTCATTCCTTTTCTTTTTCTTTGTGTTTTTATTTTAACTTATTCTTGGTATTATGTCAATAATTTTTTTAAATATAGGTATTTCCTTTTATGTTAATTTATGGTATAATTAAAATGAGGTGATTTTATGCTTTTTACAAGTAATTTACCAGATATGTCGAAAAAAATTTCTAATTTTTATGAACTTCAATCTATAGAAGTCTTTAATCGAGAATTAAATAATTACTTAAAACAGTATCCATTAATAACGTATGAAGAAAGTCTACTTAAAAATTTTTCTTCTTCTAATCTATCAGATTTATATAAACTATTTTTAGATTTAGAAGATTCAAAAATAGATAAAGAACTATTTTATAAGTTAAAAGAAATTATAAGCACGTATTTTTCTATAGATATTAATGATATTTTTGGAGTTGATAATAAACTAAGATCTCCATTTGAGTTTTCTAAAAAATATACTTATCAATTAGCAAGTATAATAAAAGATAAATTTTTATCTCTTTATAATAATAACTCTAAAAATTTTGATGAAAAAGAACTTTATAAAATGTCTGTAATTGTAAATAAAGTCTTTCCAGAAGTTTTTTTACAATTTATAAAACAACCTAATTCAGATATAAATAAAATTAAAGCCTTTATTGAAGAACAAGTTTTTTCTACAGTAGAAAATTGTGCTTATAATAATTCTAAAGAAGCATATGAAGAAGATAGAGATATACTTGGTGGTACTGAAATTGTTATTGAAGATGTTTCTCCAGAAGTTACTAGTGATCAACCAGGTAGAATAAAATCTCCAAGAAGTTCGAAAATTAATATAATTAAAGAAGTTACTAATAATATTTATTCTATAATGCCTAGTGATTTATCAACTGGAATAACTTATGATGACGTTCAACGTCAATTTGATTTAGCTGGTGCTAATAATGACTTTTTTGCCTTTACAATAGTAATTAAAGATATAAAAGATACTCTTTATCTTGGAAATAGTAGTCTCGAAATTTCTATAGACTTAGTTCCTGAAAAAAGTAATTCTTCAAACATTAAAAATAAAAACTTTACTAAAAAAATTCCTTCAAATTCTGAAATTACAAGCCTTAGAAAATTAAGAGCTGATAACATAACTTTTTTAAACAATTTAGAGGATTTTTTATTAGAAAATACTTATTCATACTTATCAAATCTTCAATTATTACAAATACAAATTGATTTATTAACAAGATTAAGAGCATCAACTTATGAAAAATGTGTAAGAGAATATAAAGATACTTCTTTTACTCAGTTACTAAAATATACTATAAAAAAATATAATCAAGAACTTAAAAATTCTACTAATGAGCCTTTAACTGATGATGGAATATCATTAGAAGAAGATTTATTATATAAAGATGAACTTTCAAACACATCACAACTAGACAATATTTATGAACTTATAGGAGAATTAAAAGAACGTATTGATGATAAATATTATTCTGCATTATCATCTACATTTCTTCCAGATATATTAGAACATCAACTATTTACCGAAACATTAAAAATAACTCATATATATCTAAAAACTAGAATAAAGAAAAATGGATATTGTTCTGATTACTATATTTTAACAACATCTGATGGAAGAAAAATTGAATTACAAGTACAATCAGAAAAACGTTTTAAAGATTCTAAAAATGGTCCCTCTGATCATAGTAAACTTTCTAACAAAAGCATTAACATTTTTGAATTTTTTGAGCCTGTTAATAAAGACTGTAATATAGAACAGTTTAATAATTTTTTAAAGATTTTAAATGATACTCCTCTTGCAAAAAAAGAAACTTTATATAATACTCCAGATAGGCTACTTTCTTCTAATGATAAAAAATTAAAAACATCACTAAAAATTGCAGAACGAAATGTAAAACTAAAAGATTTTTTTGATTTCGAATATGCAATAGTAGATGAAAATTCTACAAAAAATGCTACCAAAATTGTTAGATACACTATTGAACAATATTTACCAATGTATGCTGAATATGTTTCTCCTATATTAATGTCTTCAAGTGCTCACCCAACTAGATATAGTGATGGTGTTGCTGCATTTCATAAGAATTCTTTAATTTCTGGATTTACGGAAGCATTATTAATAGGTGATTCTACAACATTTTTAGGACATTTATTAATTGATAAATTAGTCTCTCTTACTCCAGCTAATAAAAATGAAATTACTAAAGCTGGTATTATGAGGCGTGCTGCACAACGTCATAACTCATCAAAATTTAATAATAAAGATACTGAACGGTAGATAAATAAAAAATTTATATATTAAAATAAAAAACAATCTACATTGATTAAATCATTGTAAATTGTTTTTTATTTTTCCTATTTTATTCTACTTATAGCCAGTCCATCTCCAACTTCTAAAATCTCTGTTTCCAAATCAGGATTTTCTGACACTTCTTTTATATACTCCCTCAAATTTCTAACAGCTGTCCTTTGTTTATGTTTGTTATAATCACTCATAACATAACCCTTATACAAAATATTATCTGCAAAAATCACACCATTTGTACTAATTAGCCTTAATGCTTGTTGTAGAAAAAACGGATATTTTCCTTTAGCAGCATCAATAAATACCATATCATACTTTTCATTTAATGTAGGCAATATTTCTACTGCATCACCTTCATATATATTTATTTTATCCTCAACTTCAACATTTTTTATATTTATCTTAGCTTGTTCTATTCTCTCTACATCTCTTTCAATAGTATCTATTTTTCCATTTTCAGCTAAAAACTCTGAAAAGCACATTGCTGAATATCCGTACTGCTGTTCCTATTTCTAGTATTCTTTTTGGTAGATTGTTTTTTAATTCTTTTTCTATTACTTGTAAAGTATCATCCATTATTATTGGAATATGTTCTTCTAAGGCTTTTTTCTTTACTTCTTCTAATTCTATTTTATTCATATTATATTGATCTTTCATCTTTATTTTTAGTTACTTTTTTATTTGTATTTTCCTTAAATAGAAATCTTTTCATACTATTTGTATTTTTTTTATATATTTTTTTATCTTCCTTTTGATTCACTATAAAACTACTTAAATTTATTATTTTCTATTAGCTCTCTCCCTTTCCTTAGAATCGAGAATTTTCTTTCTTAATCTAATAGATTTAGGAGTAACTTCAACCAACTCATCATCTTGAATAAACTCAATAGCTTTCTCTAAAGACATTTGAATTGGAGGTACTAAACGTAAAGCTTCATCTGATCCTGATGCTCTAGTATTTGTTAAATGTTTTTCTTTACATACATTTATTGCTAAATCTTCTCCTCTTGAGTTAAGTCCAACTATCATTCCTTCATATACTTCTACACCAGCACCAATAAATAAATCTCCTTTATCTTGTGCATTGTATAGTCCATATGTTACTGATTTTCCTGGCTCAAAGGCTACTATTGTTCCTCTAACACGTGCTTGGATATCCCCTTTAAATGGCTGATAACTGTCAAATATATGATTCATTATTCCTTCACCTTTTGTATCTGTAAGGAATTCTGTTCTATATCCAATTAATCCTCTTGCAGGTATTTTAAATTCAACTTTTGTATGTCCTGCTTCTGCTGGCTCCATATTTACCATTTCTGCTTTTCTTCTGCCTAATTTTTCTATAACGTTTCCTACACAATCATCTGGTACATTTACTACTAATAATTCGATTGGCTCACATTTTACTCCATCTATTTCTTTAAATATAACTTTTGGTCTTGAAACTAAAAGTTCAAATCCTTCTCTTCTCATTGTTTCAATTAATACTGATAAATGAAGTTCTCCTCTTCCTGATACTTCAAAAGCATCTGGTGTGTCTGTTTCTTTTACTCTTAAAGATACATTTCTTTCTAGTTCTTTAAATAATCTATCTCTTATATGTCTTGATGTAATAAATTGACCTTCTTTTCCTGCAAATGGTCCATTATTTACACTAAATGTCATTGAGACTGTTGGTTCATCTATATCTACAAATGGAATTTTTTCTGGATTGTTAAAATCACAAATTGTATCACCTATGTTGATATCTGGAAGTCCTGCAAGTTCTATTATATCTCCTGCTTTTCCTTCTTCTACTTCTACTTTATTTAATCCAACATGTGTATATACTTTTGCTATTCTTCCTTGTGTAATTTTGTCTTCTTTTCCACAAATTGCAACTGGCATTCCTGTTTTTATTATTCCTCTTTCAATTCTTCCTACTGCAATTCTTCCAACATAATCATCATAATCTATATTTGAAACTAACATTTGTGCTGTTCCTTCTTCATCACAATTTGGTGCACTTATTGTTTTTATGATTGTTTCAAATAAACAAGTCAAATCTGTTGTTTCTTCTGCTAAATCCATTTTTGCTATACCATTTTTTGCTGAAGCATATACAACTGGAAAATCTAATTGCTCATCTGTTGCATCTAATTCTATAAATAATTCTATTACTTGGTCTACTACTTTTTCTGGTGTTGCTCCTGGTCTATCTATTTTGTTTATTACTACTATTGGTTTTAATCCTAGTGCTAATGATTTTTTTAACACTTCTCTTGTTTGAGGCATTGCTCCTTCAAAAGCATCTACTAAAAGTAAAACACCATCAACTGTTTTTAAAACTCTTTCTACTTCTCCTCCAAAATCTGCATGTCCTGGTGTATCTACTATATTTATTTTTACATCTCCATGCATTACTGATGTATTTTTTGATAGTATTGTTATTCCTCTTTCTTTTTCTTGATCATTTGAGTCCATTACTCTTTCTTGTACTTGCTCATTTTCTCTAAATATATGACTTTGTCTTAATAGTGCATCTACTAATGTTGTTTTTCCATGGTCTACGTGTGCTATTATTGCTATATTTCTTATTTTTTGGTTGTTCATTATTATTACCCCTTTTTTATATGTTTACAACTTCGCCTTGCTCAGTTGTATAAGTTATCTCTAATACTTAGCTACTATATAAATTATTTGTTTCTACCTTGCTCACACAAGTAATTTAATTCTTCACTAATAACTCATTTAACTTTAAAATTATACTACTAAATTAAGTTTTTGTCAAACTAATAATATTTTCCATTATTTGATTAGTAACTTTATCTAAAACTTCCTTATCCTTATTGCCCTTAAACTCGCTAAAATCAAGAGGTTTTCCATAAGTAATAATAACCTTTCTGTTTCCTTTCTCTCCCCCTTTAATTCCACAAGGCAGAACCTTTGCACCACTTCTTACTGCAAAAAAAGCTGCACCATCTTTAACAGTCTCACCTTTTTCTAATCCATTTCTTGTTCCTTCTGGAAATAATGCTAAACAATCTCCATTTTTTAAGGTTTGCAAGGATTCTTTCAAAGCCTTAACTTCTTTTGAATCTCTTTTTACAAGAATTGCATCAAATACTATTCCCAAAAAAGCTAGAAACTTATTTTTTGTGAGTTCCTCTTTAGCTAAAAATCTTGTGTATCTCCCACATGTTATTTCAATTAATGGTGGGTCTAAAAAGCTTCTATGATTTCCACAAATAATTACTGCTTCTTTTTTTGGTATATTTTCTTTTCCTATTACTTTAAACCTATATACAATTTTACAATATATATATATGGCTCCTTTTACGATACCTCTACATATTGATTTTAAAACATTTTTCATACAAATTTCTCCTATCTATATAATATAATTTAAGCTGGAAAAAGGGAGAGAGGGACGTTCCTTAAAATCCCGCCAAAAAGGGAATGAGGGACACTCCTTGAAGTACCACCAAAAGGGGAAAGGGGGACGTTCCTTGAAATCCCTGCTACAAGGGAAAAGGGGACACTCCTTTAAATACCATTATAATGTTTAATTTTTATTTTAATAATAAAAAGGAGTGTCCCCTTTTCCCTTGTAGCAGGGATTTCA
>CAOSZT010000026.1 GCA_948528155.1 uncultured Clostridia bacterium
CCTTTCTCCCTTCTAACGGGGATTTTTAAGAACGTCCCTCTTTCCCTTTTTTGCCAAGGAGTGTCCCTTTTTCCCTTCTAACGGGGATTTTAAGGAACGTCCCTAAATCCCGCCTAGATCCACTCATTATATTTTTTAATATAAATCTTCTTAGCAAAAAGAGCAACAAAGCAATACAAAATAGGAACACCAACAATAATAACTAAATAAGAAATAGGATTAGAAACTAAACCAATAATATGTCCTAAAGCAGTATAAGGAACAATAATAGCAATAATACTTAAAACAATAGAAGAAGCATAAACTACTTTATTAGCATTACTTTCGACAAAAGGAGTTTTTGCAGTCCTAATAATATGCATACCAATTAAATTAGAAACTACGCCATAAGAGAACCAAATAGTTTGGAAAGTAGCAGCATCTCTAATATTAAAAATAAACCAAATAGAAGCAAAAACAATCATATCAAAAGTTGAACTTAAAGGACCCATAAAAAGCATAAAATTTTTTAAGCTATTAATATCCCATTTTTTAGGATCCTTTAGATATTCTTCATCAACATTATCAAAAGGAAGAGTCAACTGACCTAAATCATATAATAAACTTTGAACAAGTAATTGTATAGGAGTTATTGGCAAAAAAGGAAGCAAAACACTAGCAATTATAACAGAAGTAACTTCTCCAAAATTGAAACTAACAGCAAGTTTTATATATTTCATAAGATTTGCAAAAGTACGTCTACCTTCCTGAACACCATCTAATAATACATTTAGATCTTTTTCTAAAAGGATAATATCTGCTGACTCTTTTGCAATATCAACAGCAGTATCAACTGAAATACCAACATCTGAATTTATAAGAGAAGGGCTATCATTTATTCCATCACCCATATAACCAACAATATTTCCAGCCTCTTTTAAAAGTCTAACAATTCGTGCTTTTTGTATTGGAGACAATTTGGCAAAAATATTAACTTTTCTTAATATACGTATAACTGCCTGATCCGATAATTTATCAATATCACTTCCTAAAATAATTTTTTTAGAATTTAAGTTAACTTTATCACAAATACATCTTGTAACTTCAGCATTATCACCAGTTAAAACAATAACTCTAATTCCAGAATTATTAAGTTTTTCAATAGCTATTTTTGCACTTTCTTTTGGTGGATCAAGAAATCCTATAAATCCTATTAAAACCATATTTTTTTCTGAATTTACATCAAAGTTCACTTCATTATTTATATCATTTTTCTGACAAACTGCAACAACTCTTAAACCATCATTGTTAAGGGTTTTACTAATTTTTTTGATATTGTCTTTTATTTCTTTTGTTATAGGGGAAACTTGTCCATTGTAATCTATTAATGTACAAATATTTAAAATTTCCTCAACAGCACCTTTTGTAATCATTTGTTTTTTACCATTCTCATCAGAAACTATTACTGAAAGTCGTCTACGAGAAAAATCAAATGGAATTTCATCTAACTTTTTATAGTTTGAGGTAATTTCATCAATTTTATTTTCTTTTCCTCGAGAAATTACTGCTTCATCAATATTACCTCTAAGACCTGTTTGAAAATATGAGTTTAAAAAAGCATGTTTTAAAACCCTAATATCTTCATCACCATTTACATCAAGATATTTTTCAAGAACAATTTTATCTTCTGTAAGAGTTCCTGTTTTATCAGTGCATAAGATGTTCATTGCTCCAAAACTTTGAATAGAATCTAAAGATTTAACAATAGTTTTTTTCTTAGACATTCTAACAGCACCTTTGGATAGGCTAGAAGAAAGTATTACTGGTAAAAGTAGGGGAGTTATTCCTATGGCAATTGCAACTGCAAATGTAAATGCAGTTATTGTTTCATGTTTCCAAGTTGTTAAAATAAATACAATTGGTATCATAACTAACATAAATTTAATTAGCAATTTGCTTATATTTTGAACACCTTTTTGGAATGACGTCTGTGGTTTTCCATTTGATAAAGTATGTGCAATTTTTCCAAAATAAGTATCATCTGCAATTTTTATTACTACACCTTTTGCAGTACCACTAATAACATTAGTCCCCATAAAACATATAGTATCTAAGTCTGTTACTGAGTTTATCTCATCTATTTTTTTTTCTGAATTATTTAGTTTTTTGATAGCTTCAGATTCTCCTGTTAATGAAGATTGTCCAACATATAGGTCTTTTGCTTCTATTATCCTTAAATCTGCTGGAATCATACTACCACTAGAAAGTAACACTGTATCTCCTATTGTTACATCTTTTATTGGAATTTTAATTTCTTTACCATCTCTAATTATGTGTGAAGTTGTTGCAACAAGTTCTTTTAATTTTTCAGCAGCTTTGTTTGAACGAAATTCTTCAAAAAATTCCAGTAATGTACTTGCTGTTACTAATACCAATATAACTATTATATTTGCATAACTAGGGGTTTCTGGGAGAATAATATCAGTATAGAACAGAACTAGTGTTATTCCTAGTAATATGCTATTAAAAGCACTAAATAAACTTTCAAAAAGATAGTTGTACCATTGTTTTGGTTTTGTTTGGCTTATTTGATTTAATCCATTATTTTCTAATAATTTTTGAGCTTGTTCTGTACTCAGACCTTTTTCATTTATGTTATATTTTTTTATGAATTCATCTTTTGGGAGTATGCATTCTTGACCATAGAGTTTTTTGATGTTGATTTCTTCTTTTATATTTGACATTTATATCCTTCCTTTTTTATTTTTAATTATTATAACCAATTTAGATAAAATTATTTGAAAACATATTAAAACAATGTAAAACTATTACTATAAAATAGTATGAAATTCTTTATAAAATTTATATTATACTATGTCCCATTAAAAAATATTACAGGAAAATTGAGAGAAATCAGTTTTCCTGTTTATACTAAAATAATTAGATAATAAATGTAAATCTATAACTAAATAAAATTTAATTTTCAATTATATTAATTAATTAACTTCTCCAAAATTTGCACAGCATTACTAGCAGCACCTTTACGTAAATTATCAGCAACAACCCATAAATTAATACCATAAGGAACACTAAAATCACGTCTAACTCTACCAACAAAAACATCATCTGAACCATCAGCTTTAGAACTAAGAGGATAATAATTTTTTTCTACATCATCAACTAAAGTAATACCTGGAGAATTTTGAAGTAACATCTTAATATCATAAATATCAAAATTATTTTTAAATTCCACATTAATACACTCACTATGACAATTTTTAACTGGAACTCTAACACAAGTTGCAGTAATAGGAAGATATGGCTTATTTAAAATCTTTTTAGTTTCATCAATCATTTTATATTCTTCTTTTGTATAACCTTCAGCCATAAAAACATCTATATGTGGTAAACAATTATTAAAAATAGGATGTGGAAATTTTTTAGGAGGAATTCCATTAATTCCATTTTCTAAATCTTCAATACCAGATTTTCCAGCACCTGAAACAGCTTGATAAGTTGAATAAACAATTCTCTTAATTTTATATTTATCATCTAAAGGTTTTAAAGCTACAACAGCTTGAATTGTTGAACAATTAGGATTTGCAATAATTCCTTTATGCTCAAAAATTTTTTCAGGATTTACTTCTGGAATTACTAAAGGTACATTATCAACCATTCTAAAAACACTACTATTATCAATAACTACACAACCCTTTGAAACAGCAATAGGTGCAAATTTTTCAGATACACTTCCACCAGCACAAAAAATTGCATAATCAAAATTATAGTTAAAAGATGATTCTGTTAATTCTTGTATGATATAATTTTGTCCTAAAAACTTTAATTTAGTCCCAGCAGATTTTTTTGAAGAAAATAAAGTATATGTACAATTAGTAAAATTCTTTTCTTCTAATACTTTTAATACAGTTCTTCCCACTAATCCAGTACTTCCTACAATAGCTACTTTATATCTATTTTGCATATAAATACCTCCAACATTTTATTTATATTAATATATTAAAAAAAGTAAAAATTGTTACCAAATGAATTGCAACTATTTGCTAACAATTTCCAGGAAAAAAAATTTAAAAAAAGTTGCAATAATTTTCCAATAATAGTATAATAAAAATGGTGAGATAATAAATATAGAAAAAGAGAGGTAAAAATATGAATTATATTTATATACTAAGAGAAGCATTAGTATGGTTAATAACAATATTTTGGTTATATCAAATATTGATAAGTTTATGCTCTCTAGTAAAATTAAAAGAAAAACCATTAAAAGTAAAAAAAGATCATAAATTCATGGCAATAATACCAGCACATAATGAAGAAACCGTAGTAGGAAATTTAGTAGAAAGTTTAAAAAATCAAAATTATAATAGAGAATTATATGATATATATGTAATAGCAGACAACTGCACAGACAATACAGCAAAAGTTGCAAAAGATGCAGGTGCAATAGTATATGAAAGATTTAATGATACAAAAAAGACAAAAGGATATGCACTAGACTGGTTTTTACAACAAAAAATTGAAGAAAATGCACAATATGATGCAATATGTATATTTGATGCTGATAATATAGTAGATAAAAACTTTTTAACAGCAATGAATAAAAAGCTATGTCAAGGAGAAGAAGTTGTTCAAGGATATAGAGATATTAAAAATCCAACAGATAATTGGATAACATCAGGATATGCACTTTTTTACTGGACAATGCACAGATTTTATCATTTAGCAAGATATAATTTAGGAATGTCTCCATTATTAAATGGAACAGGTTTTATGGTAAGTTTTGACATTATAAAAGAAAATAATGGATGGAAAACAATAACATTAACAGAAGATATAGAATTTTCATTACAGAGAATATTAACAGGAAAAAGACTAGGATGGTCAACAGAAGCAATAGTATATGATGAGCAACCAACAGGATTTAAACAAAGTTGGTCTCAAAGAAGTAGATGGACAGTAGGACATATACAATGTATGAAAGAATATACAGGAAAATTAGCAGAAGTAGCTAAACAAAATAAGACAATGATGAATATGGATGGATTTTTATATATAATAGGAAGTATACCAATGTTTATAATAACACTAATTTTATTAATTTCAAATTTTGTATTATATGCAACAGAAGGTATGACACAAACAGAATTAATTATAAATATAGTAAGATATTTAGTACCAACATTTGTATTACCATCATTAACAGCAGCATTTGTAATGTTCTTAGATGGAAAACCAATTAGACCAATGATAAAAGGATTATTTACATATCCGTTATTTATGGGGTCTTGGTTATTAATAAATTTTAAGTGTTTGTTTAAAAGAGAAACTACTTGGGAGAAAATTACACATAGTAGAAATATTAAAATAAAAGATGTAGAACAAAAAGATGTTGTTGAAATAGAGAATGTGTAAAAATATAAAAAAACACTTGCATTTTTACCAAAAAGTGGGTATAATATAAATACAAAATACGAGATGCTAGAGAGTGGGAACAAATCCCACTCTCTAACTTTTGAAAAAGGAGGGAAAAATTGGCAAGTATAGAACAAAAAATTGAAAATCTAATAGAGCCTATAATACAAAAAATAGGTTATGAACTTTATGATGTAGAATATGCAAAAGAAGGAAAAAATTATTTCTTAAGGATATTTATAGATAATGAAAAAGGAATAAACCTAGATGATTGTGAAAAAGTAAATGATGCAATAAACGATATTTTAGATGAGAAAAATTATATAAAAGAACAATACTTTTTAGAAGTATCATCACCAGGAATAGAAAGATTACTAAGAAAAGAGAAACATTTAAAACAAAATATAGGAAAACAAATAAATATAAAACTATTTAAAAAAGACGAAAAAGGACAAAAAGAATATATAGGAGAATTAAAAACATTTAATGAACAAAATATTTCAATAGAGCAATCAGAAAAAAATGAAAAAACAATAAAAATAATAGAAAGAAAAAATATATCACAAATAAAAACAATATATAATTGGTAATAAAAATTAAAAACTAAAATATGTCTAAAAAGACATAAAAGGAGGAATAAAAATGAAAGCTATTGATAATAAAGAATTAATATTGGCATTAGAAGAATTAGAAAAAGAAAAAGGTATAAAAAAATCATATATAATAGAATCAATAGAAACAGCATTAGTTACAGCATATAAAAGAAATTTTGATGCATTAGAAAATGTAAGAGTTGATATAGACAAAAATACAGGAGCAACACATATATATGCAATAAAAGATATAATGGAAAATGCAAATGATGAAGCAACTGAAATAACTTTAGAAGAAGCACATAAAATTAACAGAGATTTAAATATTGGAGATACAGTAGAAGTTGAGATTGTTCCAAAAGATTTTGGAAGAATTGCAGCACAAACAGCAAAACAAGTAATTGTACAAAAATTAAGAGAAGTAGAAAGAGATTTAATATTTGATGAATATAGTGAAAGAAAAGGAGAAATAGTTTCAGGTATAATACAAAAAGCAGATAAAAATATAGTAATTGTTGATTTAGGAAGAATTGAAGGAATAATGCTATCAAAAGAGCAAATTCCAACAGAAAGATATAAAGTAAATGATAAAATAAAGGCTTATATAATGGAAGTAGAGAGAGGGCTAAAAGGTGCACCACAAGTAATGATTTCAAGAAGCCAACCAGATTTTGTAAGAAAATTACTTGAATTTGAAATTCCAGAAATATATGAAGGCTTAATAGAAATAAAAAGTATATCACGTGATCCAGGTTCAAGAAGTAAAGTCGCAGTATATTCTCCAGATCCTAATATAGACCCAGTTGGATCTTGTGTTGGATCAAAAGGTGTAAGAATACAAAATGTTATAAATGAATTAAATGATGAAAAAATTGATGTAATAGAATGGGATGCAGATCCAAGTATATATATAGCTTCAGCATTATTACCAGCACAAATATTAGCAGTTGATATAAAAGAAGAAGAAAAATTTGCAAAAGTAATAGTACCTGATGACCAATTATCACTAGCAATAGGAAAATCAGGACAAAATGCTAGATTGGCAGCAAAACTAACAAATTGGAAAATAGATATAAAATCAGAATCACAATTTAGAGAAATACTAGAAAAGCAACAAAGTAATGAAACAGAGACATCTGAAAATACATAAAACTACAACAAACGCATAAACTAGAAAGAAGGTGTAGATATGAAAAAAATACCACAACGCACCTGTATGGGATGTAATGAAAAAAAGGACAAAAACAAATTAATAAGAATAGTTAAAAATAAAGAGAACGAAATAACAATAGATAAAACAGGAAAAAAAGAAGGACGAGGAGCATATATCTGTGATGATGAAAATTGTTTAGAAAAACTAATAAAAAGTAAGAGATTAGAAAGAGTTTTTGAAATGAAAATATCACAAGAAATTTATGAAAGTTTAAGAGGTGTAATTCTTGATAGATAATAAAATATTAGGCTTAATAGGTCTAGCTATGAAAGCAGGAAAAGTATCTTTTGGAGCAGACAGTGTTGAAGAAAATATAGTAAAGAAAAAAGTAAAATTAGTAATTCTTTCAGAAGATAGTTCTGAAAGGTCAAAAAACAAATTTATTGAAAAATGTAAAAAATATAATATACCAATAATTGTTGATGGAAACATAGAAGATTTAAGTCAAATAATCGGAAAAAATAATAAATCAATAATTGGGATAAAAGATATAAATTTTGCAAAATCAATACAAAAAAAGTATAGTGGGGGTGATATTATTGGGTAAGATTAAAATATATGAAATAGCAAAAAAGCTAGACTTAGCCAGTAAACAAGTATTGGATATGGCACAAAAACTTAAAATACAAGTTAAAAGCCATATGAGCAGTGTAGAAGAAAGTGAAGCAGAACAAATAGAAATAGGTTTATCTAAAAATGAACAAAATGCTAAGCAAGCAACAAAACAATCAACAGCAAAAAAAGAAGAGAAAGCACCTGTTATTATTAGAAGAGAAGTTATAATATCAAATGAGGATAATAATAAAACAGAGAAAAAAAGACAAGAAAATAAAAATAATAATATAGGTTTTGTAGAAAGAAAACAAAATAAAGACTTTAATATAGTTTATAGAAATAAGCCCAATAAACCTAAAACTGTTGACGAATTATTTGGACTTAATAAAGCAGAACCAAAGACTGATACTAAAGCTGAAATTAAAACAGAGCAAGTAAAAGAAACAGAACAGCCAAAGCCAATTGAATCTGTAAAAGAAGAAATTAAAAAACAAGGGGATAGTAATATAAAAATGCAAGCAGTAGTAGCGGAAAAGCCATTAAATAATAATTCAAAAGTTCAAAGTGAGCAAACAACAAATAATAATAAGAACTTTAATAATTCAAATAGAAGAGACAATTTTAATAATAGAAATAACTTCAAAAATGACAATAGAAATAATTTTAACAGAGATAATAGAAATGATTTTAATAATGATAATGGAAATAGAAATAATAAAAATAATAGAAATTATGGTAATAATGGCAATAATTATAATTCAAATAATAACTCAAATAACAACTTTAGAAAAAATAATAATAGAAATAATTATAATGGTAATAATAACAACAATAATAATTTCAATAAATTTAATAATAAAAGACCATTAGATGAAAGAGGAATCGAAAAAAATATAAAAAATATTATGTCTGTTGATACTGGTGAAAAAGAAGTTGTAAGAGATTATAGTAAAAATATAGATAAACAAAAAGTAAATAATAAATTTGATGAAAATAAAAACAAAAAATCAAAATCAAGAAAAAATCAAAATAGTAATTTTGATGAAGGAAAATTAAAAACATTAAAACAAGCAAATAAATTGTCAAATATGTTTGAAGAACAAGATGGAGGAATGTTAGATTATTATGATTTAACAACACAAAGAGGAAGAAAAGGAAAGAAAAAAGTAGGTAGAGACGAAGAAAGAAATAAACAAAAAATCTTTAAATTAACAGAAATTGAAATTTCAGATTTAATAACAGTAAAAGATTTAGCAGCAGAAATGAAAAAGACAACAGCAGAAGTAATCAAAAAGTTATTAGGTTATGGAATAATGGCAACAATAAATCAAGAAGTAGATTTTGATACAGCATTTTTAGTTGCTGGAGAATTTGGAATTACAGCTAAAAAGAAAGAAACTGTAACAGACGAAGAAATCTTATTTGATGATTCAGAAGATAGAGAAGAAGATTTACAAGTAAGACCACCAGTTGTTGTAGTTATGGGACATGTAGACCATGGTAAAACATCATTATTAGATACAATAAGAAAAACAAATGTTATTGGAGGAGAAGCAGGAGGAATTACACAAGCAATAGGTGCATATAAAGTAAAAGTAAATGATAGAGAAATAACATTTTTAGATACACCAGGACATGAAGCATTTACAGCAATGAGAGCAAGAGGAGCACAAATAACAGATATTGCAATATTAGTTGTTGCAGCAAATGATGGAATAATGCCACAAACTATTGAAGCAATAAATCATGCAAAATCAGCTGGAATACCTATGATAGTTGCAATTAATAAAATAGATTTACCAGATGCAAATATTGATAAAGTAAAACAAGAATTAATGAAATATGAAGTAGTACCAGAAGAATGGGGTGGAGACACAATTTGTGTACCAATCTCAGCTAAACATAATCAAAATATAGATCAATTATTAGAAATGGTATTATTAGAAGCAGATGTATTAGAATTAAAGGCAAATCCTAATAAACAATCAAAAGGTGTTGTAATAGAAGCAAGACTTGATAAAAATAAAGGTGCAATAGCAACAATGCTTGTACAAAGAGGAACATTAGATATTGGGGACACAGTAATTGTTGGATCTTCAATAGGTAGAATAAGAGCAATGACAAATGAAAATGGCAAAAAAGTAAAAGCAGCAGGACCTTCAACACCAGTAGAAATAATGGGATTAACAGAAGTACCAGAAGCAGGAGATATTTTCTACGAAGTAAAAGACGAAAAAACAGCAAAACATCTAATTGATAAGAGAAAACGTGAAGCAAGAGAAAAAACAATAAATTCTGCAACTAAAGTAACATTAGATAATTTGTTTAGCCAAATGGAAGAAGGAAACTTGAAACATCTAAATTTAATAGTAAAGGCAGATGTTCAGGGATCAGTGGAAGCAGTAAAACAATCAATGGAAAAATTACAAAATGAAGAAGTTAGAGTAAAAGTAATACATGCAGCACCAGGAGCAGTAAATGAATCTGATGTAACTCTAGCAAAAGTTTCTAATGCAATAATAATAGCATTTAATGTAAGACCAATACCAGCAGCAAAAGAAATGGCTGATAAAGAGGAAATTCAAATTAAGCAATACTCTATAATTTATCAAGCAATAGAAGAAATAGAATTAGCAATGAAAGGTATGTTAGCTCCAAAATTTGAGGAAAAAGTAATAGGAAATGCAGAAGTAAGACAAACATTTAGAATATCAAATGTTGGTACAATTGCAGGTGCATATGTATTAACAGGAAAAGTAGAAAGAAATGCAGGAGTTAGAATAATTAGAGATAGTGTTGTTATTCATGAAGGTAAACTCGCTACATTAAAAAGATTTAAAGACGAAGCAAAAGAAGTTACAAAAGGTTTTGAATGTGGTATCCAAATTGAAAACTTCAATGATATAAAAGAAGGAGACATAATTGAAGTTTATATAATGGAAGAAATAAAAAGATAAAAAGGATGTGTTGAAAAATTGGGAAATAGACGAAATAAAATAGACAATAAAAGTATCGAAGATTTTGAAAAAATGTTAGCTAAGATAGAGCAACAAGATAGAAAAAATAAATTACTTGAAAATGAAAATTTAGAAAAAAAGAATAAAAAAGTAAAAACAGAAGAGCAAAAGCAACAAGAAAAACAAAAACAATTAGAACGTAAACAAGCCAATAAAAAACGTAGAGAAGAAGCAGAAGAACGTATAAAATTAATTAGAGAAAAAAGAAGAGCACAGTTTTTACAAAGTGTGAAAGTTGATTTAAGTCAAGAAAATAATTATTATAATGAAGTAGTGAAAAGAATAAAAAATAATGGAAACATACCTAATAAAGGAGATAATTATGCTATGAATGTAGCAGCACAAAATGCTGTTCAAGAAAGACAAAGAAGAATGTTTGAAACAATTAGAAATCAAAAGCAAAATATAGAACAAGAATTATAAGGAGGGTTAATATGCCTGAAAAAAACAATAGAATAGGTCGTATTAATGAAGATTACAGAAAAGAATTAAGTCAAATTATTGGTTATGAATTAAAAAATCCAAACATAACAGGAATGATAAGTGTTACAAAAGTAAAAGTAACACCAGATTTAAAATATGCAAAAGTATATGTAAGTATATTAAATTCAAAAAACATTAAAGACACAATGGAAGGATTAAAAAAATCGTCAGGATTTATAAGAACAGAATTAGCAAAAAGGATAAATTTGAGAAATACACCAGAGATAGTATTTGAAATAGATGATTCAATGGAATATGGAGCAAAAATAGATTCAATACTAAAAGAAATATTACCAGATAAATAAAATTTCACATATAAAAAATATAAAAGTGAACGAAAGGAAATTAAAGTATGACATTAGATAATATTATTGAAGAGATAAAAAATGCTAAAACCATAGTAATATTAACACATGAAACACCAGATGGTGATGCTATAGGTAGTTGTCTGGCGATGAAATTAGCATTAAAACAAATAGGAAAAAATGCTGATGTAATAATAAAAGAAGTACCAAGAATATTTGACTTTTTACCACAAAGAGAATATATAAAAACATCTTCAGATATTCAAGAATATGATTTGGCTATTTCATTAGATTGTGCAGATTTTAAAAGAATGGTAGGAAATGAGTATTTTGAAAAAGCAAAACAAACTATTGTAATTGATCATCATAGCAGTAATAAAATGTATGGAAATATTAATTTTGTAAATCCAGTATCCCCAGCTTGTTGTCAAATATTAATAGGTATGTTTCAATATTTTAATATAAATATTGATAAGGAATTAGGTACTTGTATATTAACTGGAATAATAACAGATACTGGTGGATTTAGATATTCAGGAGTTAATTCAGATACATTTGAATTTGCTGCAGAATTATTAGAAAAAGGTGTAAATGTTTCAAATGTTTATAAAAGAGTTTTAGATACTAGAACAAAAGCTAATTTTGAATTGATGAGAAAAATTATTGATAGAATGGAATTTTTAGAAGATGGAAAAGTTACATTTACATATATAACAGGTAAAGACTTAGAAGAAGTAAATGCAGAAATAGGAGATCATGAAGGTTTAGTTGAGTTCTCCAGAGATATAGAAGGTGTAGAAGTTTCTGTATTTATTAGACAAAGGGATAATGAAGAAGATGTTTATAAAGTTTCAATGCGTTCTAATGATTATGTCAATGTTTCAGATGTGTGCTTAATGTTTGGTGGTGGCGGACATGAAAGAGCTGCAGGTGCTATTATTCAAGGTAATATTGAACAGGTAAAACAAAAAATTATGAAGGAATTGAAAAAGGTTTTAAAATAATGGATGGAATAATTATTATAAATAAACCTAAAGGGTGTACCTCACATGATATAGTATATAAAGTAAAAAAAATATTTAATGAAAAGGTAGGACATACAGGAACATTAGACCCAATGGCTGAAGGGGTTTTGCCAATATTGATAGGTAAAGGAACTTTAGTTTCAAAATATTTAATAAATCATGATAAAAAATATGTTGTAAAATTGCAATTAGGTCAAAAAACAGACACAGCAGACATAGAAGGAAGTATAATTGAAGAAAGTCCAGTAAATGTTGAAATATTTGAAAAAAATAATATTTTGAATGTACTAAAAAACTTTATAGGGAAACAAAATCAAATTCCTCCAATATATTCAGCTATAAAAGTAAAAGGAAAAAAATTATATGAATATGCAAGAACAGGTCAAAAAGTAGAAATAAAACCAAGAAACATAAAAATTTATGATATAAATTTATTAAATTATTCAAAAGAAGATAAACAAATTGATTTTGAAGTTTTTTGTGGAAAAGGTACATATATTAGAAGTTTGTGTGAGGACATTGCACAAAAATTTGGAACTGTTGGATATATGAAGGCATTAAAAAGAATACAAGTAGGTGATTTTAAATTAGAAGAAAGTGTAACTATTGAAAATTTAGAAGCATATATAAATAATGACAAATTTATTAAGGAAAAAGTTATTTCTTTAGAAACATTATTCTATGAAAATAATAAAATACAATTAGAAGATAAAAAGTTACAGTATTTTTTAAATGGTGTAAAATTAACACAAAAATGTGATAATGGAGTTTATAGAATTTATAATAATGAAACTTTTATTGGAATTGGAATTGTAGAAAATCAATTATTAAAAAGGGATATAGTATGTAATTAAATTAATACATATCCTTTTTTGTACTTAAATTGTAACAAAAATGTAAAATTTTGACGATAATTAATTGATCTGTTAAAAGTTCCATGTTATAATTAAAAGAGTTATGTACATTAATGATTAAAATAAAAATATAAGAAAGAGAGGAATTATTATGAAACTAAAAAAATTAATAACAATTATTTTATTAATTATACTTTTAGTAGCACAATTTAGTTTTTTACAATTTAATAATTATGTATATGCTGTAGATAATAATGAAACTACAGAACAAAATTCAAATGAGACAAAATATCATTATGCACAACTTACAGAAGAAGGAAAGAAAATATATAATGGAATATATGATATGTATATTCAAGGAATATTAAAAACAGGAACACAAGACTATGACATAGCAAAAGACAATAAATATTTTACACAAGAACAACTTGAAAGCTATTCAAAAGGAAATGTAAAAATAACAGATGATATGAATGCAGCAAGATACGCATTTTATGCAGATTATCCAGAAGTATTCTATGTGAATTTTCAATGTTTATCACTTAGAGTAACACAAGATAAGGAAGGTATGTATCATGCTTATATTGGTTCAGGTAGATATGAAGATTATTACATAGAAGGATTTACAAATCAATCAGAAGTTGAGACAGCAATTGAGGAGTTTAATAATAGAGTAAATGAGATAGCAGAAGGAGCAAATGCAATAGAACAAGAAGAAGGAAAAAACCTTCAAGCAGAAAAAATTAAATATGTACATAATCAAATAATAAATAATACATCTTATAGAATAGAAAGTGATTGTACACCAGGAAATGAAAGTTATATAGGAACACCTTATGGTGCACTTGTAAAAAAACAAGCAGTTTGTGAAGGATATGCAAGAGCATTTAAAACTGTTTTAGATAAAGTAGGAATTAACTGTATTCTTGTACAAGGAGTTCACAAATACGAAGATTCAGCAGCAGTTCCTCATATGTGGACTTATGTAGAAATGGATAAGGAAGTAAATGCTAGAGCTAGATCAGTAGAAAAAGTTTGGTATGCTGTAGATATTACATTTGATGATCCATTCTTACGTGTACATGTTGGTGATGAAGCAGCTGAAGAAATGGAACCAGGAGAAGATATACAAGAAGGATTTGAAAACACAAGATATTGTTTAGTTGGAACAGAAACTATGAACAAAGAGCATACTCCTGTTGAAACAGTAGAAGCAGCAGGTAATTATGTATTTAAATATCCAGAATTAAATGTTGAAGACTATGGTATTGATGCAGTAGTAAATTCAAATGGATTATTAGTAAAATATAAACAA
Source organism: uncultured Clostridia bacterium (assembly GCA_948528155.1). Classification (GTDB taxonomy): domain Bacteria; phylum Bacillota; class Clostridia; order TANB77; family CAG-508; genus CAG-269. The sequence goes on from CAOSZT010000026.1 coordinate 14,770, forward strand.
GATGGAACACAAACAGAAGAATATAAATCAGGAGATTTTTATATAAGCTATAATGGAAAAGGTTATAGAGAAGCTTCAAAAGAAGGTAAATATATAATAACAAAATCATATTATTATAAACCAGGAGATGACGAATGGCAAATAAGTCCTTGGGCATATTTATTACCAGATGTATATGCAGGTGGATTTATAGATTATGATGACCATATTTATATGACTGTGCCAAATTCAGAATATGTTGAATTTGCAGTAACTACTTTGGAACCAGGAGATTATCAAAGTAACCCTAAATATTTAGCATATCAAGGTGATGAATCAGACTTTGTTGCAAAATCAGAAAAATTATATAACCCAAGTGGAACATATAAAGGTAAACCATATATTAAAACACAAACACCACCAGCAACAGAAACTATTGTAGTAGGACCTACATATAAAGCAGAGGTTACATATACTGATGATTTAGTTTTTGCTGAAGGAGCAACAGAAGCTGGATATAGAATAGAATCAACAGGTCCAACAGGTGCAGAAGAGACTAAAATAACAAATTTTGCTTTTGATGGTAAAAATAAAATTACATTTGATATTAAATTTAGTCAAATGTTTGCAGATGATGGTGCTTCATACAGAATATATCTTACAGGATTAGTTGGTAAAAATAGTGGAAAAGAACCATTGGAAATAAGTTTTGGTGCTTTAAATCCAATAGCATGTTCATTTAGTATGAATAAAGCAAAAAATTGGGAAGTATATGCACGACCATCACTTATTGAAAATCAAGATCTTTCAATGAATGGATGGCAAACAAGTGATGGAAAACCAGTGGCTGATGAGTTAAAAAGTAGAATTGCACTTGTAACAACTAAAACAACAACAGCAGAGACTAATGCAATGAATGATTTAATGGAAAATGAATTAGGTGAACAACAAATAGTAAAAAGTGAAACTTATAATATTTCATTAAATGTATGTAAAAAATATGTTGTAAAAACAGGACATAGATTAAGAATATCATTAGGATTTCCAGCAGGATATGGACCAGAAGATGCAGGAGTTACATTTAAAGCATATCACTTTAAGAGAAATGATGCAGGAGAAGTAATTGGAGTTGAGGAAATTCCTTGTGTAGTTACACAATATGGATTAATTATAACATGTGATTCATTTAGCCCATTTGCTGTGGCAGTTGTTGAAAATGATGGAACACAAAGTACAAATAAATCAGTAATAGTATCAGCTTCAAAAAATGGTCAAATTAATGGAGCAAATAGAGAAGAAGGAAATATAGTAACACTTGCAGAAAATGAAACAGCAACACTTGATATTGTACCAAATGAAGGATATGAAATTGAGTCTGTAACAGTAGGTGGAGTATTAAAAGAAATAACAAATAAAGATAATATGCAATTAGTATTAAATTATGATGACATAACAAATCAAAATAATATAGTTGAAGCTAATTTTGTAGCAAAAACAGTAGTTGAAAGAGATTCAACTAGAGAAGAAACTGTTGTTCAACCAATAGCAACAGAAGCAGAAATTACAATACCAGAAACACTTAATGTTGAAGCAAATCAAACATTAACAATAAATCCAACAATAAAATCAGAAGGGATGAATAATTATCAATGGTTTAAAGATGGTGTTGCAATAACAGGTCAAGCAAATCAAACATTAAATATAAAAAATGCAACAGCAGAAGATAATGGAGAATATACATTAAAAGTTACTACAACTGTTGAAACACAAACAGTTGAAGCTATAAGTGATGTATGTAAAGTATCTGTTAAAGAAACAGTAAATTCTAAATTTGATACAAAAATTTCAAATGTAGATACAGAAGAAATATATCCAGGAAAAGAATTTGAAGTAAGTGTAAGTATAGAAAATTTTGAGAATGTCGAAAAAGGATTAAACTGTTTGACAGGGCAATTAGAATATGATGCAGATGTTTTAGAATTAGTTTATGATGATAAAAAATTTGCAACAGGAGAAAACGGATGGAATTTAGATGCTTTTAATGATAAAAACTTTAAATTCATAACTGATAATGATGAACTTATTAAAGAGGCTGGAGAAATCTTTAAAATGAAATTTAAAGTGAAAGATACAATAGAAGAAGAAACAGAAACAACTATAAAAATTAAAGGAATTTCAGCAAGTGGTGGTGAAGGAGTAGTTGTATCTGATGATGCACAATTAAAAGTAAATATTGAGATACCAAAAGAATTAACAGAAATTACTTCTGATATATATAAAGTAGAAGTCGGTTATATTTCAAGAATTATACCAGGAACAACTGTTAATGAATTTAAACAAAATGTAACAACAAATAGTGAAATTGTTATTGTAGATAGAGAAGGAAATACTTTAAATGATGAAGATGTTATTGGAACTGGAATGATCTTAAAATTGGGTAATGATTTAGAGTATGTTCTTTCAGTAATCGGTGATTTAGATGGAGATAAAGAAATTACTGTAAATGATCTTGCTAAAATGAAGTTACATTTTATAAAAAGCGAACTTTTAACTGGTGCATATTTAAAAGCAGCAGATATTGATAAGGATGAACAATTTGCTTCTATAAATGATATTGCTAAATTAAAATTAGTAATAATCGATTTAGAAGAAATAAAGTAAGATAGTTATTCATATTTTATAAAATAACTAGAATATTAGTGAAAATTAATTTCTAGTTATTTTTTTATTTAAGTATATGTGTCGAAATTAATAATCTAAAATTATTAAATTATTACTATAACTAATTTAAAAGTCAAAAATATTTTGGAAATTCTACAGAATATATTTACATAAAATGGTTTTTGTGATATAATATGTAGGAATTGTTAAAGAAGAAAAGTTTTTGTATTGAAAATATATTTATTTTAAAAAATCTATTGACGACAAAGAAATTTTATGATTAAATAAATATACATAAAAATCTAAAATGGATTTAAACATAAAAAGTTAATTTAAGTTTATAATATTTTAATAGTCAAGTTAAAAATAATTAGTTAAATAAAATATAGAAATTCGACAAAAAGTAATAATTTTAGGTAAAAATGCAAATACTTTATATAATCTAAAAATAGTTATAAAGATTATAGTATGAATTTTAGTTAATGATTAACACAAATGAAATTACTCTTTATGGTACAAATAAAATTTTAAATAGGGAAAAGGAGAAAAAGATGAAAAAAATAATAAGTTTAATATTTTTAATGATAATTTGTATTACAGCAAATGTGTATGCTGCAACTAGTTGTAATGTTAATTTGCAAACTGCAAAATCAGAATATAGTAAAGGTGAGGAGTTTACAGTAGATGTAGGTGTAATAGATTTACAAAGTGATAGAGGTATTATTTCATTTGGTGCAACTTTAGAATATGATAAAAATTGTCTAACACTAGTTAAACTTGAAGGAAAGAATGGTTGGAATACCCCTTCTTACAATAAAGATAATGGAATATTAGTTTCTGATGGAAGTTCATTAATAAAGGAAAATGGAACTGTATTTACAATAACTTTTAAAGTGAATGAAGGAGTTACTAAAAACAATGTAACTATATCTTTAAAAGATATTTCTGTTGGTGATGGTGGTAATAATGGTCCAACAAAAGTTAATACAACTAGTAAAAATATTAATATAAAAAATGTAACTACAGATGGAAATACAACAACACCTGACACAGATAATAATACTACAAATCCAGGAAATACTACAAACCCAGGAACAAATTCTAGTTCAAACTCAAATAAAAATTCAACTTCTTCAGGAAGTACATCTAATAAGGTTAATACAAGTGCTAGCAAAACAGGAAGATTACCTAAGGCTGGAAATACAAGTATAATTTTAGTTGTATTTATAGTTGTACTTGTTGGTATTGCTACATTCTTCTATATTAAGATGAAAATCATTAATAAAAAGTCAGATGAATAGATATTATAAATAAACTGATATAAGTGTCAGATGAATAGATATTATAAATAAGACTAATATAAGTGTCAGATGAATAGATATTATAAATAAGACTGATATAAGTGTCAGATGAATAGATATTATAAATAAGACTAATATAAGTCAAATGAATAGATATAAAAACTAAGATGTTAGCTTTCAGCTAATATTTTAGTTTTTTATTGTTTATATTTTATATGTCAGTAATTTCTTTAAATCAAAAAACTTAATATAATAATGTATAATTACATAATTTAAGATATACACATTCAATTTTTTTAATAAATTATAAAATTTTTCATATATTTTATAAAAAGGAAATATATTTTATAAAAAAGGAGAAAGTTTATGTTTTATATAGAAAAAATTGACAAGCCAAATTGGTTAGAGAAAATTTTAAATGTGCAAAAAGTTATTGATAATACAATAATGTTGCCAATTGCAGATGGAGCAAAAGAAAAAGACATAGAAAGATTAGCAAGAAAAACTAAAAAAATTATAGAAAAAAATTCAAATAGTAATAAAGTGGTTTTAAGTAAATATGTTAGACAACAGAAATTGTATATAAATTACTTAAATACATATGGAATACAAGTGGCAGATGGGAAATGGTTGTTTGAGATATTATTAACTGATGTAACAAAATATATTATAGAAAAAAAGAAAATTGAAAAATCAAATATATCTATATTATTAAATGATTTAACAGAAATAGAAATGGAAAATATAAAGATTTTATCAAAGCAGTTTAAAACAATAAACATTGTAACAAATCATTTAGAAAAATTTAAAAAATTACAAGAATGTTTAGAAAAAGAAGGTATAATATTGACTGTAACTAACAATAAAAAAAGAAGCTTAATGAAGTCGAATATAATTTTAAATATTGATTTTCCAAAAGAATTAATAAATAAATATAATATAAATGATGAAGCAATTATTGTTAATGTAAGAGGAAATGTTAAAATAGATAAAAAAAGATTTAATGGTTTGAATATAAATGATTATGATATAGATTTTAGAG
>CAOSZT010000027.1 GCA_948528155.1 uncultured Clostridia bacterium
AAAAATAAAATAAAAATGTTTAAAATTATATTAACTATAATAGTATTAACAATATTTATAGGAATCATTATATACTTATTTCCTGTAATGAAAAATTTATCATCAAAAGAGGGGCAAATTGCTTTTAAGGAAAAAGTAGAAAATTCAGGTATTTGGGGACTATTATCATTATTTGGATTACAAGTAGCACAAATATTTTTGATAATAGTACCTGGAGAACCAATAGAAATACTAGCAGGTATGTGTTATGGAGGAATATGGGGAACAGTATTTATTATGGTATCAGCTTTTATTATTTCAACAGTTATATTTTTATTAGTTAGAAAATTTGGAAGAAAATTTGTATGTAGTTTTTGTGATGAGAAAAAGGTTGAAAAGATTGAGAATAATAAATTATTTCAAAATCCAAAGAAAATTGAGATGATTATGCTTATTTTATTTTTAATTCCAGGTACTCCAAAGGATTTGTTAGTATATGTGGGAGGACTATTACCAATAAAAGCAAGTAGATTTATTATTATTTCATCTTTTGCAAGGTTTCCATCTGTTATTACTTCAACTTTAGCTGGAGAAAATCTTGCTGTTGGAGATTGGAAAATGAGCATTATTTTATATATTGGTATTTTGATTTTAGTATTTGGTATTATTTTTATTATTAATAAATTTGATAAAGATAAAGTTACTAAAAATGTAATAAAAAGTGTTAAATAAAAGTGCTACTAGTAGATAACTAAAACTATAAATGCTTAAATAAAAAATTATTTTTTTATGTTTTAAATCTCATATAGTTGACAAAAATGTAAAATACTTGTATAATTTTATAGTGCAAAAACGAAAAATTTTCAATAGATATAAATAAATATATCTTTAAGCGAGGAGGGATAAAAATGGCACAACCAAAAAGAAGATGGTCAAAAGCAAGAACACATTTAAAAAGATCAACTTGGAAAAAAGAAAAACCAAACTTAGCTATTTGTCCAAATTGTCATGAAAGTATAATGCCACATAGAGTTTGCTCAAATTGTGGATATTATAATGGAAAACAAATAGTTGCAAAAAAACAAAATGAAAATGATTAAAATTTAGATAGCACAACTGAAAGTGCTATTTTTTCTTTTAATTAATTAAATAGGGAAGACAAAACAGTCTTATATGCAATTTATAAACATAAAGTGTAAAAAAATAAAGAATTTTATATACATTTATAAAAAAATATGATATTATGTATAAAATACAAAAGAAAGAGAGGGAAAATTATGTTTACAAGAATTTTAAAAAGATCAAGTTGGATAGATATAATTATTTCAATAATATTTATTTTATTAGGAATATTATTAATAAAAAAACCAGAAGAAACATTAAAAGCTATTTCTACAATATTAGGTATAATATTTGTTGCAATGGGAGTCTTAAAATTGATACAATATTTTACAGAAGATAAAAAAGATGATTACTTATTAGTAATAGCTTTAGTTACTGTAATATTTGGAACAATAGTGATATTTGCTTCAAATACAATATTATCGGTATTTAAGTTAATATTAGGAATTTGGATAATTGCAACTGGAGTAATGGATTTTCAAATAACTTTAATATGGAAAGATTTCAAATCACCATCCTGTATAATTTCTATACTTTTTTCTATATTGATAATGTTTGTAGGTATTATAATTTTAATAAATGAAAATATATTAACAACAACTTTAGGAATTATTATTATAATTTATGGTATATTAGATCTAATAGATAGATTAATTTTTATGAAAAAAGTTGGGAACTATATAATAAATAAAGATAAAGTAAGCTAATTCTAAAAAGGATTAGCTTTTTCTAAAACCATTAAAAATAAAAAACACTTATATAGAATATTGTAAAAAAATTCTCTTACATTTTTATACACTAATATAGCAATATTCTAGCTTGCAAAATGTTAAAAAATGTAATAAAATATAGAACATGGAGGGAATTAAATTGGAAACAAAAAAAGAAGTAGAAGAGCAAAAAGAATATATAAAAAAAGTAAAAAAACTAAATCAAAACAAAAATAAAAAATATAATATATTAACAATGGGGTGCCAATTAAATGAAAATGACTCAGAAAAATTATGTGGAATGTTAAAAGAAATGGGGTATACAAGAACAGAAAAACAAAATGAAGTAGATTTAGCACTATTTAACACCTGTTGTGTAAGAGAAAATGCAGAAGACAAGCTATTTGGAAAACTAGGAGAACTAAAAAAGATAAAAGAACAAAGAGGAACAATAATTGCAATAGGTGGCTGTATGATGCAAGAAAAACACATAACAGAAAAAATAAAGCAAAGTTATCCATATACAGATTTAATATTTGGAACACATACATTACACAAATTTCCAGAAGATTTATATAAAGTATTAAACGAAAAAAAGAAACAAGAAGATATATTAGATATAGAGGGGGAAATTTATGAAAATTTACCAATAAAAAGAGATAGTAAAATAAAAGCATCAGTAACAATAATGAATGGATGTAATAACTTTTGTAGTTACTGTATAGTACCATATGTAAGAGGAAGAGAAAGAAGTAGAGAGCCACGAGCAATAATAGAAGAAATAAAAGATTTAGCCCAAAAAGGATATAAAGAAATAACATTACTACGGTCAAAATGTAAACTCATATTTAAAAATAGAAAAAGAAAAAGAAAAAGAAATACAATTTGAACAATATGAAGGAGTAAATTCATTTGCAACATTGCTAGAGGCTATAAATAAAATAAAAGGAATAGAAAGAATAAGATTTGTATCACCACACCCAAAAGATTTTACAGATGATGTAATAGAAACAATTGCGAAATGTGATAAAATATGTAAATTAGTACATCTACCATTACAATCAGGAAACACAAAAGTACTAAAAGAAATGAACAGAAAATACACAAAAGAGCAATACTTAAAACTAGTAGAAAAAATGAAAAATAAAATACCAAATTTAACAATATCAACAGACATAATAGTAGGATTTCCAGGAGAAACAGAAACCGATTTTGAAGATACTTTAGAAGTAGTAAAAAAAGTAAAATTTGAACAAGTTTATATGTTTATATATTCCAGAAGAGTTGGAACACCAGGAGATAAAATGAAAAATCAAATTCCAGAAAATATTAAACATAAAAGATTTGATAAATTAAAAACTTTAGTAGAAAGTCAAATTGAGAAGAATAATCAAAAATATGTTGGAACAATTCAAAAAGTACTAGTTGAAGGAACTAGTAAAAATAATGATGATATGCTTACTGGTAGAACAGATAGTAATAAGGTTGTTATTTTTGAAGGTGATAAAAGTTTGATTGGAAAAATGACTGAATTAGAGATTGTTTCTGAACATATGTGGTATTTGAAAGGAAATCTGTTTTTGGGTACATAGTAAAAATATAGTTGAAAGGAATATAGAACTATGAGTAATATAGAATGGGAAAAATTATATAAACATTATGAAGAACAAGTAAAACGAACAGAACAGCAAATAAATGAATTAAATAGAGATATAAATAAAGGAAGAGGGGAATATTAATTATGGCACAATTTTCGCCAATGATGCAAAAATACTTAGAAACAAAAGAGCAATACCAAGACTGTATTTTATTTTACAGGCTAGGAGACTTTTATGAAATGTTTTTTGATGATGCAATAACAGCCTCAAGAGAGTTAGAGCTAACATTAACAGGAAAAGACTGTGGACAAGAAGAAAGAGCACCAATGTGTGGAATACCACATCATGCAGCAGAAATATATGTATCAAGATTAATTGCAAAAGGATATAAAGTTGCAATATGTGAGCAACTAGAAGATGCAAAAGAAACAAAAGGGATTGTAAAAAGAGGAGTTATAAGAGTAGTAACACCAGGAACAGTTGTTGACAGTAATATGTTAGAAGAAAGAAAAAACAATTTCATAATGTCAATATTCAAATCAGGAATTTACTTTGGAATTAGTGTATGTGATATTTCAACAGGAGAATTTTATTCAGCAGAAATAAAAGATAATCAAAATTTCCCTTTAGTATTAGACGAAATCGCAAGATTTACACCATCAGAACTTGTTGTAAATAGTATGATGTCAAATTGCACAGAAGAAATGGCTAAAATAAAAGAAAGATTTGAATGTTATATAACAAAATTTAATGACAAATTTTTTACTGATGATATAGAAAAAATAAAATATAGATTTAATTTTGTAGATAGTAATCAAAAAGAATTAGAAAACATTGAAGACAAAACACTAGCAATAAACTCAATTAATGCACTAATAGAATACATAGAACAAACTCAAATGACAACATTAGACCACATTAATAAAATAGTATTATATAATATATCAAAATATATGTCGCTTGATATAAATGCAAGAAGAAATCTTGAAATTACAGAAAAAATGAGAGATAAATCAAAAAAAGGAACTCTTTTATGGGTTTTAGATAAAACATCAACATCAATGGGAGGAAGAGCTTTAAGAAGATGGCTAAATGACCCACTTATTGATACCATTGAAATTAATAAAAGATTAAATTCTGTAAAAGAATTAAAAGAAGACATCATTTTAAAAGGTGATATTATAGAAAATTTAAAAAAAGTTTATGATATTGAACGTTTAGCTGGAAAAATGGCTTATGGAAATGCAAATGCAAGAGATATGATAACACTAAAAAATTCTTTATCAAAATTGCCAGAACTTAAAAAAGTTTTGCAAAACACTAAATCAGAAATGTTAAGAAATTTATATGAAAATTTAGATGAATTAAAAGATATTCACGAATTAATTGAAAGAGCAATTATAGAAGATCCACCAATGACTATAAAAGAAGGAGGAATTATCAAATTAGGATATGATGAGGAAATTGATAAATTAAAAACAGCTACTACAGAAGGTAAAAATTGGATAATAAAATTAGAAGCAGAAGAAAGGGAAAGAACAGGAATAAAAAACCTAAAAGTAGGATTTAATAAAGTATTTGGGTATTATATAGAAGTTACAAAATCAGGACTAAATCAAGTTCCAGAAAGATTCATAAGAAAACAAACACTAACAAATGCAGAAAGATACATAACAGAAGACTTAAAAAATCTAGAAAATCAAATATTGGGAGCAGAAGAAAAAGTAGTAAACTTAGAATACAATGCTTTTACACAAATAAGAGAAGAAATTGCCCAAAATGTAAAAAGATTGCAAAAATCAAGTAATGTAGTATCAACATTAGATGTTCTAACATCATTTGCAACAGTTGCAGAAGATATGAATTATACAATGCCAATAGTTGATAATTCAGGAACTTTAGACATAAAAGGAGGAAGACATCCAGTTATTGAAAAAATATTAGGAGCAGGAGTTTTTGTAGAAAATGATACTTTTTTAGATAAAGAAGAAAATAGATTATCAATAATAACAGGACCTAATATGGCAGGAAAATCCACATATATGAGACAAGTTGCAATAATTACATTAATGGCACAAGTAGGAAGTTTTGTACCAGCAATAAGTGCCAAAATAGGTGTAGTTGACAAAATTTTTACAAGAGTTGGAGCTTCAGATGATTTAAGTATGGGACAAAGTACATTTATGGTAGAAATGATGGAAGTTTCTACAATTTTAAAAGAAGCAACATCAAATAGTCTAGTAATATTAGACGAAATAGGAAGAGGTACATCAACATATGATGGTCTGTCAATTGCCTGGGCTGTAGCAGAATATATTGCAAATAAAGAAAAATGTGGTGCAAAAACTTTATTTGCAACTCATTATCACGAACTTACAGAGCTTGAAGAAAAACTGGAAGGTGTTAAAAACTATAATATTGCAGTTAAAGAAAAAGGAGAAGATATAATATTTTTAAGAAAAATTGTAAGAGGTGGAACTGACGAAAGCTATGGAATTCATGTTGCAAGACTTGCAGGTGTACCTAAGGTAGTTACTCAAAAAGCAAATGAAATTTTAACAGGATTAGAAAGAAAAAATATCTTAAATGGCAAAATTCAACAGAAAAAAGAGGATAAGAAGGCAGTAGAAGGGCAGTTTGATTTATTTAATTTTAAACTTGCTGAGATTGCACACGAGATTGATAAAATTAATTTGGATGAACTTACTCCTATAGATGCTTTGAATACTTTAGTTAGAATTAAGGAAAAAATGAAATAATAAAATATATAGGAGATGTTTAAATATGAAAAACAAAAAATTTTATAGAATAGAAAAAATAAATTATGGGTATGTACTGCTTTTTATAATACCAATATGTATTATGATACAACTTACTGCTTTAAAAATATCAAATCCATTAGGTTTTGGCCCACCATATGTATATGCAGGAGTTAATTTATATGCAAACCATTAAACAGTAACAAAATAATAACAAAAATTGCAAAATTTATTGTATTTTGCAATTTTTTATGTTAATATAAGAAATATAGACAGCTAAGTAATGCAAAAGTAATAAAAAATTAAATTTTTTTCAAAATAAAATTGAAAATCATAACTATATTCTATCAAATATTTAAAATCAAATTAAATTTCCAAATTTAAATTACAAACTGTCTAAATAAATACACAAGGAGGAATTCTATGATTAGAAAACAAGAACAAGAAAATTTTGAAGGAAAGGAGGTAGCAAATACAGATAATTTATTATTAGCACCAAAATATGATATAGTGTTTCATTCGTTATTTAAAAAAGGCAATGAAAATATAACAAAAGCATTAATACAAGACATAACGGGAAGAGAATATAAAATAATAGATATGGATAAAAATGTAATAATATCAAATGACAATATAAAAAATAAAAATGAAGTGTTAGATTTGAAAGTAGAATTAGATGATGGAGAAATATGTAATATAGAAATTCAATTAACAAATAAGAAAAATTTTAAAGAAAGAATGTTACAATATTGGGCAAAATTATATTCAGGACAATTAAAGAAAGGTGAAGATTATAGAACATTAAAGAGAACAATATTGATAGCAATAGTAGACTTTGACATAAAAGAATTTTTAAATGAAGAATATCATACAGAGTGGAAAATAATAGAAAATAAAAATAGAAAGTTAATATTGACAAATGACTTCGAATTACATATAATAGAAATGAAAAAAGCTAAAAAAATCTTAAAGGATAATAAGGATGATAAAATAGCACAATGGATGAGCTTTTTCGATAACCCTAATAGTATGGAGGTAAGAAAAATGAGTGAAGAAAATGAGGATATTAATGAAGCATTAGAGCAGTTGAGAAGATTAAGTGCAAATAAGGAATTAGTAGAATTGATGGATAGACAAGATAGATATGAAAGAGATCGCAGGGCAGAACTTGATTTTGCAATTGATGAGGGTAGAGAGCAGGGCAGAGAACAAGGCAGAGAACAAGGCAGAGAACAAGGCAGGAAAGATAGAAATATAGAAATTGCAAGAAAAATGCTAAAGAAAAATATGTCAATACAAGAAATAATGGAAATAACAGAATTATCAGAAGATGAAATTAAGAAGTTAAATTAATAAATTACAAAATATTTCGCCAAGCATTGAAAAAACTTTTGATTTGTTTTCAAATGCTTGGCTAATCTATTTATTGTTGTTTCTTATTTTGTGTTAAACCAACTATTTCTGTATGATGGTAGCCTTTTTCATAATTTTTATTTCTACTTGAAACATCTCTTACTATTCCTAAATCTTCAAATTTTTCTCCTAATGGTTTTATTATATCGCTTTCATCTATCAAAAATATGGGATTTTTACCTAAAGAATCCATTGCTAAATTACAATAATTTTCATCTATTGAAGAAGATAAATCATTTGATAGATTATTACTTAATCTATCTATTACATAAGCTTTTTTTGTTTTTTCATCTAATGCTCCTGCAATACTTGATAGAAGAATATCTTTTGATTTTGAAATGCCATAAATCATATCCATTATAAATTTACTTTCTGGTTTATCAGAACTATCTGAAATTTTTTTAGAAAAATTTATAATTTCTCTTTTCATCTCGTAATTATTTGTGGTAAAATTATCCATAGAAAAACCTCTATTGTTTTGTTTAGTATATTTTTTTTTAAATCAACTTAATTATACTAAAACAATGTTGGTTTTTCTTTATTTTCACACAAATTTCATAATTCTGTGGATAACGTTTTGGGATTTCTTCAAAAAAACCGAAACTTAAAATAAGCAATATATTTACATATTATGTAAAATATGTTATAATAAAATCATGAATTATCTACATCTTACATAAAAATGATTTTTTATGTAAAGACGAATTATATAATTAATATTAAGGAGAAAACACAAATGAAACGGAAGACATTAATATTTGGTTTAGTAACTATGATTATAGCAACTGATACTACCACTACTGGAAATACAAAAATACATAAAGTAGTGGAGCAGACAATTGCAGAAGAAACAAAAGAAGAGCTAAAAATTGAACTTGGTAGGCAACAGGCAAGAGTAATACAACGCCGATTAGAAGCCAAACAAGAAACAGAAAAATTTTACAAATGGAAAAAAGAAGAACAAAAAAGAAAAGCAAAAGAAGAAGCAGAAAAAAAGAGACAGGAAGAAATGTCTAAGCAAAATATACAAAAGCAAATGTTGGCAAGATTTACAAATGAAGCTGACCTACTTGCACAAATTTTATACTGTGAGGCTGGCTCTACTGAATTCAGCCAAAGTAATTACTATGACATGATATATACTGTGTCAGTTGTAATAAATAGAGCAAGAACTAAATTTGGTATTTTCTCTAGAGTAAACACAATTAGAGAAGTATTAAATCAACCTGGTCAATACAGCGAAATAACAATAAAAAAAATAGAAAGTGGAATTGAGGCACCACCATCTTGTAAAGAGATGGTAACAAAAATTCTTAATGGAGAAATACCAATTCTTTATGAAGGAGTATTAAACCAAACAGGATTTAAAATTCCAGAAGAAGAATGGCAAGTTACAGAAATAAGCCTTCCTTACATGAGGCAACATTATGCTATTCCAAATAAGTTTGAAACAAATCAGACTTTTGAAGAATGGTATAATGAAACTTTCATACCTTGGTATGAAAAACAATAATTCGTCTAAAAACTGTTATACCTATATTATTAAGGTATAACAGTTTTTATGATTTATATATTTATACTTTAATACTTTTATGATTAAGGGGAGTAGTAACTATTTAATAAGTTACAGTTAGGTGCTAATTTATATCTGCAAAAGAGCTATAATATATTTTTTCTACATTCCTAAAAAATAATATATTATAGCTCTTTGTAACTCTACAGATTTAAAATTTGACTCAAACTGCAACTTTAGTAACAAATTACCATAATAAATCATAATTAAATATTTACATAAAAAGAGAGTAGTGATATAATTTCATAAAAAATAAAGGAGGATAAAAATGAGTTTAATATTGAAAAATGTATCAAAAAACTTTGTAGGTAAAAAAGCAGTAGATAACATATCATTATCACTTGAAAAGCCAGGAGTTTTTGGATTACTTGGAACAAATGGAGCAGGAAAGACAACTACAATAAGAATGATATTGGGAATAATAAAAAAAGACAGTGGAGAAATTACTTGGAAGGGTAAAACAGTAGAAAGAAAAAATGTCAATTTTGGATATTTACCAGAAGAAAGAGGCGTATATCCAAAAACAAAAATATTTAATCAATTAATGTATTTTGCAGAATTAAAAGGAATGCAAAAACAAGAAGCAACTAAAGCTATAAATGAATGGGCAAAAAAGTTAAAAGTAGAAGAATATTTACAAATGACAGCAGAAAAATTATCAAAAGGAAATCAGCAAAAGATTCAATTTATGACAGCAGTAATACATAACCCAGAACTAGTAGTTTTAGATGAGCCTTTTAGTGGTTTAGATCCAGTAAATACTGAAATTTTGAAAAACATTATTATAGACTTAGTTGCAAAAGGAAAATATGTAATAATGTCAGCACATCAAATGTCAACAATAGAGGAATTTTGTAGTGATATTCTAATTTTAAATAGAGGAAAAACAGTGTTACAGGGAAATTTGAAAGAAATAAAAGAAACATATCCAGCAAATAGAGTTGAAATAGATGTAAATAAAAATATTGATAATTACATTAAAAAGTTTAATTTAGAAAAAGAAAATGAAAAAAATAATGATTATATAATAAAAATCGATAATGAAGAAGTAGCTCATAACCTTTTAAATGAATTGGTAAAAGATGGAATTATCATTAATAAATTTGAGATTAAAAAGCCAACATTAAATGATATTTTTATAGAAAAGGTGGGTGAATAAAATGAAAGATTTAATAACAGTAATAAAATTTACAATGAATGAAATGGTAAAAAGAAAATCATTTATCATATCAACACTTATAATTTTAATATTAATAGTAATTGGATTTAATGTACCAAAATTTTTCAAAACAATAAAAGGTGAAGATACACAAGAAAAATTATTAGTAGTAGATAGTCAAAACATTTTTGAAGGCAATCTTGAGAATTTGAAAAATATGGAATTGGATTATGAAATACAAATAGAAAATTCAAATTATGAAGAAATAAAAGAAAAAATTGAAAATGAAGAAATTAGTTCTGCAATTATAATTGAAAAACAAAATGAAAATGTAAAAATACGTTATATAGTAGAAAATATGAGTTTTAGGAAAGACATACCTGAAAAATTAATTAATTCTATAAATGTAATTTATTCAAATTTACAAATAACAAAATTAGGATTATCAAATGAACAATTACAAGCGATTACACCAGATTTTGAATTTAGCTTAGAACAAACAGAAGAAGAAAAAGCAAGTGGAAATGTTTTAGCAATGATGTTATTATCTTTAGTATTATTTTATGCAATATATTTTTGTGCATATCAAGTGTCAAGCTCAATAACAACAGAAAAAACATCAAAAATAATGGAAACTTTAGTAACATCAACAAGTCCAAGAACTATTGTAATTGGTAAAACTATTGGTATAGGAATTGTTGGATTAATACAAATGGTTGTTATAGTTGGAACTGCTATTATAAGTGCAAAGCTATTTTTAGAATCTGAAATGATAAATGCAATTTTAGACATATCTAATATTACACCATATTTAGGAATTGTTACAATTATATATTTTATTTTGGGATATTTAGCTTATGCTTTATTATATGCTTTAACAGGATCAACAGTTAGTAAACCAGAAGACATACAATCAGCAAATACTCCAGTTGCTCTTTTAGCTGTTATAGGTTTTTATTTATCATATTTTACAATGATGAATCCTACTAGTGAACTAAATGTATTTGCATCAATGTTTCCAATTTCATCACCATTCTGTATGCCTTTTAGAATTATGATGGGTCTTGCAAGTGTTACTGATGTTATTATTTCAATAGCTATTTTGGTAATTACTATTTTGATTATATCGCAGGTTGCTATTAAGATTTATTCTAGTGCTATTTTGAATTATGGTACTAAAATGAGTTTAGGGGATATAATCAAGATGTATAGAGATAAAAATAATTAATAATAGTTACTAAATTATGTTGACTTTTAGGTTATAATAAGTGTATAATATTATTAGTTAGAGACAATCTTAGTAAAAAAGGAGACAAAACATGACAAAATATTTAAGACTAAAACAAGAAAAAAATGAACCAAAAAACAGAAAACAAGAAAACAATGAAACAGAAAACAGTAAAACAGTGGAATATAAAATTTCAGTTCAATACAAAAGATTTTGTATTGAAGCAGTTAATAAGAAAGACAAAGAGCCATTAACTATTCCATTTGAAAAATTTTATTATCCACAGCTGTGTTATGAAGAGGCTATTGAAGAAGATATAGTTGTGTATATTGAAGAACATTTTCCTGAAAGTAAAGGGAAAACAATACAAATTGAGTATACAGAAGAATACCGAAAGCAGATAGTCTTTATAGTCGCACAGAATCGATTAGAGTTCGATTGAAGCTCCTGCCCAGCCACCTTGTAATTTAAGGTAGCTGGGCATTTTCTAATTTTTAGAAGAAAAAATTTTAGAATTGATTTTATGTCTATATTATAGTATAATTATATTAATAAAAAATAGAAAAGGAGAAAAAGGTGATGAAAGAAAAATATTTAGTTGCATGGAATGGTACAAAATTTATCATTGCTCGGGAGAGTAATATAAATGACAAAAGGTTTGTCAAAGGCGAAGAAGTAAAAGATAAGGAAGAAATGAGAAAGATAATAAAAAAATTATTTAATGAAAAAATGATACATATATGTTATATGCCAGAAGCCAGTAAAAAAATCAGAAAACTCAGCCATCATAGCCATCATCATAGGAATCACATACATCACTAAATAACTTCTACCTAATAGCTTGGTATTTTTAAGCTATTAGGTTTTTTACAACAATTTCTCCAACTCTCTAATCTTATCCCTAATTTCAGCAGCTTTTTCAAATTCCATAGAAGTAGCAAATTTAAGCATTTCATCAGTCAATTGAGCAATAGTATTTTTAATATCCTCAGAATTTTCCATTTTGAACTCAACCACAATATCTTCTTGTTTAGTAATACTAATAGTATCTCTAACAGACTTCGTAATAGTCTTAGGAGTAATACCATTTTTCAGATTATACTCTTCTTGAATTTTTCTTCTTCTATTAGTTTCAGTAATAGCCTTTTCCATAGAATCAGTAAGCTCATCAGCATACATAATAACAGTACCATCAGTATTTCTAGCAGCACGTCCAATAGTTTGAATTAAAGAACGTTCTGAACGTAAAAAACCTTCTTTATCAGCATCAAGTATTGCTACTAAAGAAACTTCTGGAATATCCAAACCTTCTCTTAAAAGATTTATACCAACTAAAACATCAAACTCTCCAAGCCTCAAGTTTCTAATAATTTCCATTCTTTCCAAAGCCTTAATATCAGAGTGCATATAATTTACTTTAATATCTAAGCTTTGCAAATAAGAAGTCAAATCTTCTGCCATTTTTTTTGTTAGTGTTGTAACTAAAACTCTTTCATTCTTTTCAACCCTAACTCTAATTTGTTCTATTAAATCATCAATTTGATTAGTTACAGGTTTAACCTCTATTTTAGGATCTAAAAGTCCAGTAGGTCTAATAATTTGTTCAACAACATTTTCTTGTGAATGTTCTTTTTCATAGTCAGCAGGTGTTGCACTTACAAAAACAACTTGATTTATTTTTTTCTCAAATTCTTCAAATTTTAAAGGTCTATTATCAAAAGCAGAAGGCAATCTAAAACCATAATTTACTAAAGATTCTTTTCTAGCTCTATCACCATTATACATAGCTCTAACTTGAGGAATTGTAGCATGAGATTCATCTATTAATAATAGAAAATCTTTAGGCAAATAGTCAAATAAAGTAAAAGGAGGAGAACCAGCAGGTCGACCACTTATATGTCTTGAATAATTTTCTATACCTTGACAAAAGCCAGTTTCTTTCATCATTTCCATATCAAAATTTGTTCTTTCATCAATTCTTTGTGCTTCAATTAATTTATTATTATCTTTAAAATACCTGATTTGATCTTGTAATTCTTGTTCAATTGTAGTCAAAGCACCTTCCATTTTATCAGAAGTTGTAACATAATGAGAATTAGGAAAAATCATTACATGTTTTCTTTCTGCTATCGATTTTCCTGTTAATGGATTAATTTCATGAATTTTTTCAACTTCATCACCCCAAAATTCAACACGTATAGCAGATTCATTTTGATCAGAAGGATAAATTTCTACAATATCACCTTTGGCTCTAAAAGTTCCTCTTTTAAAATCTATTTCATTTCTTGAATATTGCATTGTTACTAATCTTTTTAATACTTCATCTCTAGTTTTTTGCATACCAGGTCTTAAAGAAATAATCATATGTTCATAATCAATAGGATCTCCTAAACCATATATACAAGAAACAGAAGCAACTATTATTACATCTTTAGTTTCAAATAGTGAAGCTGTTGCAGAATGACGAAGCTTATCAATTTCGTCATTTATTGAGGCATCTTTTTCTATATATGTGTCAGAAGAAGGAAGGTAACTTTCTGGTTGATAATAATCATAATAACTTACAAAATATTCCACTGCATTCTCTGGGAAAAATTCCTTAAACTCAGAATAAAGTTGACCTGCTAAAGTTTTGTTATGTGCTAGTACTAATGTTGGCCTTTGAAATTTCTCTATTATGTTTGCCATTGTGAAGGTCTTACCAGAGCCTGTAACTCCTAGAAGTGTTTGATATTTCTTGCCTTCATTTAAACCGTTCTACTAAATATTTTATTGCTTTTGGTTGGTCTCCAGTTGGCTTATAATTTGAGTGTAATTTAAACATTTCTTTCTCCAATCTATTAAAATTTTAATGATTATTTTTTGAAATATATGGTAAAAAAATGCATTACACAAATCAAAGTCCCATTTTTCACACTTCCAAAAAATAATACAAATTAATATAAAATAACACAAAGTGGCTATTTTCTAAGAAATTATAACACAAAATGGACTAAAAAACAAGAATAGCAAAAAAATGAAATAATATAAATTCGTGTAAAATAAAGGTGGTGATAATATAAATTATGGAAATCATAGTATAAATTAATATGCTTTATGAAGTTTATAGAAGAAGTTGGAGAACTATCAGAGTGTATAAGAAAAAATAAAAGAATTGAAAAATAAGTTCTAAAATAAAAATACAAGCATATAATATTAAAAATAAAATGCAAGGAGAAAATAAAAAATGCAGTTTATTAAATATTGTATGCTTTTTTTTGTATTCATAACATCAGCACTGATAGGCAAATACATATCACAAAAATACAAATATAGGTTAGAAGAATTAGAAGAAATGAAAAATTCACTAAACATATTTAAAACAAAAATAAAATTTACATATGAACCAATACCAGAAATATTCGAAGAAATATCAAAAAATGTAAACACAAATCAAAACATATCAAATCTATTTCGAAAAGCGAAAGAGAAAATGCAAAATGAAACAACAACAAAAGCATGGGAAGATGCAACAAACGAATTCACAGGAAATCTAAACAATGAGGACAAGCAAGCAATAAAAACACTATCAAAACTATTACGGAGCAACAGACATAGAAGGGCAACTAAGCCAAATAGAAATCACAGAAAGTTTTTTAGAAGAACAAATAAAACAAGCACAAGAAGAAAAAAATAAAAATGAAAAACTATATCAAAAATTAGGAATGACAATAGGATTAGTAATTGTAATTATATTAATATAAAACATAAATATGTCATGTGGGACATGAGAAAGGAAGAGAAAATGAGCATAGATTTATTATTTAAAATAGCTGCAATAGGAATATTAGTCGCTGTGTTATATCAAGTGTTAGTAAGAGCTGGGAGAGAAGATCAAGCAATGATGACAACACTTGCAGGTTTAGTGATTGTTTTAACAATGGTAATAAAAGAAATAAGTGGTCTATTTGATACAGTTAGAACTTTATTCAATTTGTAAGGAGTTGATTGAGTTAATGGAAATTATAAAAATAATTGGAATTGCATTAATAGCATTAATAATAATAATAATGCTAAAACAATATAGACCAGAATATGCAATATTTGTAAGTTTATTAACAGGTGCATTAATACTTCTTTTGGTAATGGACAAGCTAACTGGAATAATAAACTTAATACAATCTATACAAGACAAATTCTCTATAAATACACAATTTATAGCTTTATTAATAAAAATAACAGGAATAGCATTTCTTTCAGAATTTGCTGTAAGTATTTGTAAAGATTCTGGCGAAGCTGCAATTGCAAGCAAAATAGAATTGGGAAGCAAAATAATAATTATTTCAATGTCAGTTCCAATAATATCAAGTTTATTAGAAATTATATTAAAAATTTTGCCATAAAAAAACAGGAGGTAAAAGAAATGTGAAAAAACAAAAGAAAATTATAATAATATTAATAATTGCAATAACTATAATTTTAACATTAAATATATCAAAAAGTGTAAGTATAAATAGTAATGATATAGACAAAGATACAATAACAACACAATCAGAAACATTTGGAATAAACTCATTTATAGAAAATTCTAAGCAATACAGTGGAGAGTTTTTTAATAATATTGACATAAATGAAATATTAAATTCAGCTATAAAAGGAGAAATTGATAATTCAAACTTATATAAAAAAGTATTAAACTTACTAGGAGTGGAAGTTCAAAAAGGAGTAAAAAGCCTAATAAGCATATTAGCAATTATAATAATACATAGTATTTTAAAATCAATAAGTGAAAACTTAGAAAATGATAATATATCAAAATTAATATATTATGTTCAGTACATAGCAATAGTAACAATAATAATGAGTAATTTTTCTGATATTATAAATTTAGTAAAAGAAACAACAATTAATTTAGTAGGATTTATGAACACACTAATCCCAATTTTAGTTTCATTAATGTTATATACAGGCAGTATAACTACAACAAGTATTTTAGAGCCAATTATATTGTTTATGATAAATTTTATAGGAAATCTAGTACAAAGTGTTTTAATTCCAATAATATTAATAATTACAGTAATAAGTATAATATCAAAAATATCTGATAGAGTACAAGTGGAAAAAATAGCAAAGTTCCTAAAATCAAGTACTATATGGTTTCTAGGATTAGTTTTAATGATATTTGTAAGCATAGTATCTTTAGAGGGAACATTAGCAAGCTCTATAGATGGAATAACTGCCAAAACTGCTAAAACGATTGTAAGTACAGCTATACCAGTTGTTGGAAAAATTTTAGGAGATATTGTAGACAGTGTTTTAGGATGTGGCTTAATTTTAAAAAATGCAGTTGGTTTTTTAGGTGTAATAATTATTATTGGCATTTGTATTTTACCAATATTAAAACTATCAGTTTTAATAATAACATATAAATTAGTTGCAAGTGTTAGTGAAGTTATTGCAGACACTAAAATTGTAAAACTAATAGAACAAATAGCAGATGTATTTAAAATATTACTCGGAATTTTAACTGCTATTTCTTTTATGGTTATTATTGGAACAACATTATTAATAAAAATGTCTAATTCGGGGATGATGTTTAGATGATAAATTTTTTAAATTCTTGGGTAAAAAATTTAGCCTTAGCTTTAATTATTGTTTCAATTTTAGAAATGATAATTCCAAATAATAAAACAAAAAAATATGTAAAAATGATAATGGGATTATATATATTATTTAGTATAATATCACCATTTATGGAAAATAGTAAGATATTTAATTTAGATAACTTAAACTTAGAATTTGGGCTAGAAAATATGCAAGAAACTTCAAATATGAGGGAAGAAGTAGATCAAACTTCTATGGATAATAGATTAAACCAGATATATAAAGAACAATTAGAAAAAGATATTATAAAAAAAATTAAAGAACAAGGATATGAACTTGAAGATTGTAAAGTTATAGCACATATTTCTCAAGAAGATAGTGGAATTGAAAATATTACTTTAAAAGTTAAATCAAAAATTAATGAAAATGAAGAAGAAGGAGATGGTAGAAGTCAAACAGGTATAATGGAAAATAAAATTGTAGAAGAAATACAAAAAATTCAAAAAGTAGAAATTAGTATTTCTGGAAAAGAACAAGAAAAAAGTAGTAATGAAGAAGAAAAATCTAACATAACAAAAACAGACATAAAAATAATAAAAAAATTTTTAATTAAAGAATATGGGGTGAATGAGCAGTGTTTAAAGATAAGTTAAAATCAATAATTATAAAAAAAGAAAATTCCGAAAGTCCTGGAACAGAAGGAATTAATGGTAATAATAAAAGAAAAATAGAAAATTTAGTATTTTTAATAATCATTTTAATTGTTACAGTAGTTATAATAAATTACATATGGAACGGAAACAAAAACTCAGGCAAAACGCTTACAAACTCAGCAGGAAAACAATTGGCTACAACTCAAAATAGCCAAACACAAAATCAAAGCCAAACAAAAATACAAAATGAGACAGAAACAACAAATAATTTAGAACAGAGACTAGAATATATACTCAGTAATATAAGTGGAGTAGGAGAAGTAAAAGTTTTTATAAATTATTCAGAATCAAGTGAAACAGTTGCAATGTACAATGAGAATTCAAAAACTAGTGTAACAGAAGAAACAGACACCTCTGGAGGAATAAGAAAAGTAGAAGAAAGCAATTCTCAAAAGGATATAGTTTATCAAGAGAATAATGGAAGCAAAGTACCAATTGTACAGAAAACTGTTGAACCTAAAATAGAAGGAGCTATTATTACAGCAAAAGGAGCAGGAAACATTAATATAAAAACAAGTATTATTCAAGCAGTTGAAGCAGCCACAGGGCTTGCCACACATAAAATTCAAGTTTTTGAAATGACAAAATAAGTTAATTAAAATATATAAGTTAGAAAGGAAGTTTTTATTATGAAATTTGTTAAAAAAAATCAAGTTATTATTTATGTTATTGCATTAATGTTAGTTGTAGCAGGATATCTAAATTTTACAGCCACAAATGATTTAAGTACTGCTGTTCAAATAAGTAGTAGTGAAGAAGAACTAGCGAAAACTGGAAATATTGGAGACGCACAATTAGTTAGTAGTAATATAGTTGATAATAATTCTATAAATGATGTTTCTGCTAATACTAATAATGAGGTTAATAAAAACAATGTTGAAAGTAGTGAAAATACCAATGAAAATAATTCAGAAAATAAAAGTGATAACAAAAATGAATTAACAAATAATACAAATACTAAAAATGAAACTATAACAACAAGTAATACTAATAAAGATAGATCAGATTATTTTACAACTTCTAAGCTAGAAAGAGAAACAATGTATTCACAAATGCTTGCATCTTATGAAAATATTTTAAATAGTAATAATTCTTTAGAAACTCAAAGACAATCAGCCACTGAAGAGATTACAAAAATAAATAAGGTTAAAAATAGTATTATGATTTGCGAGAATTTGATTAAAACAAAAGGTTTTGAAGAAGCTATTGTTTTTGTTAATGGAAATAGTGTAAGTGTTATTGTTGATGATGAACAGTTAAGTACTGAAAAAGTTGCACAGATTCAAAATATTATATCTAGAGAATTAAATACAAAAGTAGAAGATATACATATTTCAAGCAAATAGAAGCGGGAAAACGGGAAATGGGGACGTTCTTAAAAATTCCTAAATGATGGGAAAGAGAGACACTCCT
>CAOSZT010000028.1 GCA_948528155.1 uncultured Clostridia bacterium
ATATATAAGTATTAAAAACAAAAAAATGGTGTTACGGTGTTACAAAGTTTTGAAATACTAGAGTTATAAGTGATACAGCGTAACACCAGAAGTGTTACAAAGGTGTTTCTGTAACACAGGAAGGAGAAAAAATGATAATTTTAAATAAAGATAGAAGGGAAATTATTAATATAGATAATTTGGTAATGATAACAATTATAAATGAATATGGAACAAATGAAGAAATAGACAAAATAAAATATTCAAGTATTATAGGAAAAATAGACAATAAAGGAGTTTGTCTAGGAATATATGAAACAGAAGAAAGGGCAAAACAAATATTACTCGATATCTATTCAAAAATTTCAGAAAATAAAAGTAGTTATAAAATGCCAGAAGAATAGGAGATAAGTATGGAAAAAGAATTAGAAAAAATAAAAGAAACATTAACAAAATTTATAGAAGAATATCAACTAAAAACCTTAAAAATCAATACAAAAATAGAATATCACTCCAGGTTAAATACAGAAAATCCTAAAAAATGGAAAGCAGAATATTACTCAACAGTAAATAAGGTAGATATAAATTTGACGAAATAAGGAGAAGAGAATGGAAATTGTAAAAGAAAAATATCAAACAAAAGTAAAAGGAAAATGTGTAGATAAAAAAGACATATTGCTATTATGGAACTTTGGAGTTAATAAAGAAAGAATTGCAAAGAAATTTAAAAAAGATAATAAAATAGATACACAGACAGCAATGAAAATGATTGAAAAAGTTTTATATGAGGAGATAGTAAATGAAAATTACAGAAGAAGATGAAAAATTAATAACAGAAAAAGATGAAAAGATAATAGATGATTTTATAAAAAGAGCAAAAGAAAGAGACCTAAAAATAACTTATAATCAGACCCTTAAAAGATATTACAATGGTTGTAATTACATATCAGAGCACTTAGAAGAAGTAGATGAATACTTACCAGTTATTTTAAAGTTAAAAAATATTTTAGATAAAATATCAAATAAAATACTAATTGCTACAGAGGAGGAAATATTAAATGGATTTAAAACTTAGAGACTACCAAGAAGAAGTAGTAAAAATAATAGACAACATAAAACCACGGAAGTTATTTAATACAAATGGCAACAGGACTACGGAAAAACAGCAACATTCACAAATATAAAAAGAAAAGGTCGTGTACTAGTCTTAGCACATAGAGAAGAACTAGTGACACAACCAATCAAATATTACAACTGTCCAGTTGGAATAGAAATGGCAAATCAACATTCCAATGGAGAAGAAGTTGTAATAGCATCAATAATGAGTTTAACACATAGATTAGATAAATTCAAGCCAGAAGAATTTGACATAATAATAATAGATGAAGCACATCATGCAGCAGCAACATCATATAAGAAAATAATAGATTATTTCAAACCACGATTACTATTAGGGTTCACAGCAACACCAAATAGGGGAGATAATGTAAGACTAGATGATGTATTCGAAAAAATAATATATCAAAAAGACTTAAAATGGGCAATACAAAATAAATACTTAACAGATATAGAATGTATAAGAGTAAATATAGGGTATGACATAAGCAAAGTAGCAAGAAGAATGGGAGATTATGCAACAGGAGAATTAGAAAAAGCAATGAACACAGACATATTAAATGGAGCAATAGTAGAAAGCTATAAAAAATATGCAAAAGGACAAACATTAATATTTGCAACATCAGTAGAACATGCACAAAATATAGCAAAATTAATAGAAGGAGCAGTAGCAGTAACAGCAGAAACAAAAAATAGAGGAGAGTTAATAGAAAAATTCACAAAAAGGGAAATACCAGTATTAGTAAACTGTATGATATTTACAGAAGGAACAGATATACCACTAGTAGAAACAATAATAATTGCAAGACCAACATTAAATAGCGCACTATATACCCAAATGGTAGGAAGAGGACTGAGACTATATCCAGGAAAAGAAAAACTAAAATTAATAGACTTAGTAGGAACAACAGGAAAAGCAAATCTTTGCACATCACCAACACTACTTGGAATAGACATGGAAAATATCCCAAAAACAAAACAAGATGAAATACAAGGAGATTTATTTGACTTACCAGAATTAATACAAAAAATATCAGACACACCAGAAAGTTGGATAAGAAATATAGAATATGTAAATCTATGGGCAAAAGGACAAGCATACAATACCCATAATGTAAACTGGTTCAAAATGCCAAATGGAGATTTAATACTAACACTAAAAAACAAAAGGCTAAAAATACCAGCACAAGATGAACTAGGAGAAACAACACTATATGGACAAAAAATAAAAATGCAAGAAGCATTAGACTTAGCATTTAAATATATATGTGAAAATTATGCAGACCAAAAATATATATGGGATATAAAACAAGTAAAAAAATGGGGAAAAGCAGAAGCAAGTGAAAAACAAAAAAATGCAATAAAAAGAATATATAAAAATTTAGATGTAAGTGAATTAACAAAAAGCGAAGCAAGTCAAATATTAAATCGATTATATTACAAAGGAGCATAGAAAATGAAAAAATTTATAAAAGCAAAAAGAATAAAAGAAATACTTATTAAAGAATTTTAATTAGGAGTATAGAAATGCAAAAAGGAAGAAGTTTTGAAAAACAAATAGAAAAAGTAATAGAGTACATAGAAAAAATAGGATTTCATGGACATAAGAATTATGCAAAAAGAAAAACAGAAGGTATTTACTTACAAGGAGAATGTTTTGATTATGAAATATTTTTACCCAATAGACACGATTGTTTTGACGCAAAACAATGTGATACAGACACTTGGAAAATAGTAAAAAAAGACATAAGACAAGTAAATGAATTAAAAAAATGTAAAAATGCTGGGTGTAATGCTTACTTTTTGATATGTTTTGAAAATAAGTATGTGAAACAAATAGATGTAGATATTGTAGTTGATTATTTAAAACAAAATAAAAAGAGTATAAAGAAAGATGGATTTCCAGAATGGGAAATAATGAAAGAACTAAGGAGGAAAAACAAATGAAAGAGTGGCAAAAGATAGCAGAAAGTCAGCACAGAGTATTAATAGGGATAACAGTAATGTTAGTAATAATATTGATATTAGTAATATTAAGTATGGCAAGTATAACAAAGACAATGAAAGTAAAAGACCAAATAATAGAAGGGTTAGAAAATAAAATAGAAAGAGGGATAAAAAATGAAAGGATATAAAGCATTTAATAGAGATTTAACATGTAGAGGATATCAATATGAAATAGGAAAAGAATTTGAACATAAAGGAGAAATAGGATTATGTGAAAGTGGGTTTCACTTTTGTAAAAGAATAGTAGATATACAAAAATATTACAATTTAAACAACGAAGATACAAGAATATGTAAAATAGAAGCAACAGGAGAAATTATTGAAGGAGAAGACAAATGTGTTACAAATAAAATAAAAATTATAAAAGAAGTAACAAAAGAAGAGGTGTATGAATTAGGAAATGAGGGAAAATTAAATACTGGTTTAGGTAACACAGGAAACTGGAACACAGGAAACAGGAATACAGGAAACAGTAACACAGGAAACTGGAACACAGGAAACTGGAATACAGGAGACTGGAATACAGGAAACAGTAACACAGGAAACAGTAACACAGGAAACTGGAACACAGGAAACAGGAATACAGGAAACAGTAACACAGGAAACTGGAACACAGGAAACTGGAACACAGGAGACTGGAATAAAACAGATAGAAGTTCAGGAGTTTTATGTAATAAAGAACCAAAACTAATAATATTTAATAAAGAAACAAATATGACATGGGAAGAATGGAGAAATAGTGAAGTATATTACATACTAGCAAAAAATACAAAAACACAATGGATTTATTATGAAGATATGACAGATGAAGAAAAAGAAAAGTACCCAAGTGCAAAAACATGTAATGGATATTTAAAAGAAATAGAAAGAGCAGAAAGTAGTAAGAAATGGTGGAATAAATTATCAAAAGAAGAAAAAGTAATAATAATCCAATTACCAAACTTTAATTTAGATATATTTAATGACATAATGGAATTAGAAATAAGCAAAGAAGAATATGAGGAGATATTAGAATGGTCAAAATTAAACAAGGAAATATCTTAAATTGCAATGAAAATATAATTATACATCAAGTGAATATACAAGGAATAATGGGTGGAGGAGTAACTAGACAACTAGCACTTCAATACCCTAGATTAGAAGAAGAATATTCAGAATATTGTAAAATATATAATAACGATTACAAATTACTAAAAGGACAAGTATTTAAAATAATGATACAAGGGAAATACATAATGAATATGTTTAGTCAAAAAGAAAACTTTGAAACAGACTATAAAGCAATAGAAAAAGGGTTAACAGACATAAAAGAATTTGCAATTAATAATAAATTAAGTGTATGTATGCCATATGGAATAGGTTGTGGAATAGCGAATGGAGACTGGAACAAAGTTTATAAAATAATAGAGGAAGTATATAGAGATTATGAAGTAACTTTATATAGACTGGAGAAATAAATATGTATGGAATATGGAATAACATAAAAAAGGAATTTCAATTTGGAATAAGAGAATTAACTAAACAGAGGGCAAAAAATAAATTATTCCAGAAGATAGGGTATGACAGTTATAAATGGAGATTTGAGGTAAGAAGGATACCAGAAGAAAAATAAAAATTTATGAAGAAGAAATAATATGATAACTAGAGAAGAAATTAAAGATGTTAAGAATTAAAAATTAATTTAAAAGCATACTACACTAAAGAGGTGTAGCAATGAAAGAAAAAGAAATAATAAAACTATGGAAACAAGGCTTAAGCAAAAATAAATTAGCTTTAATATATAAGAGACAATATAATCAGCAAATAAAAATAATAAGGTCAGAAGTAAGAAATAGACATAGTGGAAGATTTATAAGTAATTATGAGGCGTTAGGTTATGTTGAGAGAGTAATATATGAATATTTGAAAGGAAAGTGATAAGATGAATATAAAAGAATTAGCTCAAGAAATAATAGAAAGTTTAGAAGAAAGAAGAAAGGGTATATCATATTACAATTGGGCAACTCAAAGGGAAGATTTTTGTCAGCAATCAAAGGGAAAAGGAACAAAACAATATACATTAAGAAGAATAGATATATTGCAAGATGAATTAAAACAGGTAAAAAAAGATTTAATAAATGGTAAGTATGATTTAAAAAAGGAGTAAAAAGATGCTAAAAATAAAAGATAATATAGATTTAAAAGAATTAGAGAAGTTTGGATTTAAACCTAAATATGATGAAGATACAGGAAAAGTAATAGCTTATCAAAAAACAAATAAAGAAACAGAATATGAAGGATTAATAGTAAATATAGAAAAAATAAAAAGCCAAATAAGAATTTTCAAAAGAGAAAAAACGGGATGGGTAATTAATAAATATAATAGTTACTTTGATGAAGATATATTATATGACCTAATCCAAGCAGGCTTAGTAGAAAAAGTATAAATATTTGAAAGGGAGGCAGAAGAAAGATGTACATAATAGGATTAGGAATAATATGTTTTACAATTTATGCAATTATAGAAGAAATATGTGATTATTTTAAACATAAAGAAGATAAAGAAATGGAGTGATACAAATGATTATACAAAAAGATACAACAATACAAAGAAAAAGTATATATAAATGTGATAGATGTAAAGCAACTTTAGAACGAGGAAAAGATGAAATATATACAATATTTGTTAAAGGTCCAGAAGATAAAACAGCAAAGAAAAAATGGGATTTATGTGAAAGAGATTATAGAGCCTTAGAAAGAGGAATTGAAAAGAAAAAATAGGAGGTACAGATGAAAATATATGGAATATACAATATAAAAGAAAAAGAACAATGTTTAAGAGTAGGGTCAATGGAAGAAATAGCAATATTTTTAGATTTAACAGCAAAAGAAATAGGACGAGCATTGAGAAATAATAATTTAATAAGAGAAAAATATAAAATGTGTTATTTATTTAATGAGGAGGGATAAGAAAATGCAGTTAAGTAAAGAAGTTAAAAGACAAACAATAGCAGATTTAAGGAAATATCCTGATTGGATAGTAAGAATAGAAACAGTTGGGCTAGGTGGACAACCTGTATGTTTAGGAGGATACTGGCAAGAAGGATTTAAAAATAAAGATTATAGACATTCAATAATAGAAGATTTTATAGAATATGATGAAAAAGTAAAAAGAAAAATATTTGCAATAGAGAGAGTATTTGATAGACTACAAGGAGATATGAAAGAAATAATAAGACTTAGATATTTATTACCAGGTAACGAACCAATTGATATACAAAAAGAAATAAATTTACCAGAACGTACATATTTTAGACTACAATATAATGCTTTAATGTGTTTTGCGAGAGCATTAGGATATATATTATAATTGGCAGTATTTTGGCAGAAATTTGTCAGTATAATGGCAGTATTTTGTAGACAAATTGGCAGTGTCAAGATATAATATAAGTAGAGTTAAAAGTGTATCAAAAAATGAGATACAAATATGTTTCACATAAACAATTAAGAGTTGATGTTTTAAATGTCAGCTCTTTTATTATATGTAGAAAGAGGGTATAAAAATGAAATTAATGATAAGTCAGCCTATGAGGGGAAAAACAAACGAGCAAATTAGAGAAGAAAGAGCAGAATTAGTTGAAAGATTACAAAAAGAAGGATATAAAGTAGTTGATACAGTATTTGATGATTTTCCAAAAGGAAAGGATACTCCAGTACATTATTTAGCAAAATCAATAGAATTTATTGGAGATGTAGATGGTGTTGTATTTATGCAAGGTTGGGAAAATGCAAGAGGGTGTAAAATAGAATACCAAGTAGCTAAAGAATATGGCAAATTTATAAAAGTTTTAAATTAGATATTACCAGTATGCTAGGTAACTGATAATATAAAGAAGTTTAATAATGTTGAGTAATAACTACCTTTTGCAAGTAAGAAGAAATAGAGGACAAATAGAACTTTCCTAGCAAGTTCAAATATATATTGTAAATAGTACTAATAGCAAAACATAAAAAAATGCAGATTGGCAAAGAGTAATAACTATATGTTATGAAAGATAGCCAATTTATTCTAGATTGCAATATTTTATAATTTTGCTATTTGTAGTGTTTATAAGAAAAGAGGAAAAAATGACAAAAGAAACAAGATACAAAAAATACATAAAAGAACACTGCAAGAAATGTAAAAACAAAGAAACAAATTTATGTGACATAAGAATATTTGTAATAGACAATATAGTATATACAAAATGTGGATATTATGAAAAAGAAAAAGACTAACACTTGTCAGTCTTAAAATCAGCTAAGCTATTATTTAAATAATCCAAAATAGGTAAAAGTTTATAATTATCAGCTTTAGTATAAAATAATTGTTTATTATCTTCAGTTTGATAGACAGTAATATGAATATCACCAATAGATGTACTATTTAAACAATTCATTAAAAACACCCCTTTTCTTTTGCACAATAAAAAATAATATATCATAAATAAAAGGGGAAGTCTGTCGAAATGTGTAATAAAATAAAAAACATGTAAAAAATAACATAAAATAGAAAAAGTAGGTGAAAAATAATGGCAAATGAGAGAAATTTAATACCAAATAATAATCGAAGCCCGAGTGAAGTTAGAGAAAATGGACGCAAAGGCGGAAAAAAATCAGGACAAGTAAGAGCAGAAAGGAAAAAATTTAATGAATTATTTAATAATTATTTAGACAAACAAATAACAAACGAACAAATAAAAGGGCAAATGTTACAATTTGGTTTTACAGATAAAGAATGCACAAACAAAAATGCAATGGTATTTGCACAATACAAAGAAGCCTTAAAAGGAAGTACACAAGCCTTTGTTGCAGTAAGAGATACTATACGGAGAAAAACCAGTAGATAAAACAGAAATATCTGGAACAAATATAGTACAATTAGTAGATGATGTAAATGAATAATATAGAAAAAATAAGTCTACAAGAACAAATAGGAAAAGGCTATCGGCACATTTTGGAACTTCAAAGGTGATGAAGTAATTCTAATGGGTTCAAAAGGAAGTAAAAAATCAAAAACAGTTGCATTAAGATGGATATATTTACTCAAGAAATATCCAAGAGCCTGTTTATTAGCAATGAGAGATACTGCTATAACATTAAAAGATAGTGTATATGCAGATATAAAATGGGCTTGTAGAAAATTAAAACTAGAAAATGAATGGGATTTTAAACTAAATCCATTAGAAGCTACAAACAAAATAACAGGACAAAAGATATTTTTTAGAGGATTAGATGATTGGCAAAAAATAGCATCCATAACAATAGATAATCCAAATTTAGTATTATGTTTTGAGTGGTTTGAAGAAGCTTTTGAAATAATAAAAGAAGAAACATACAACAATACTAAAATGTGTTCAAGAGGAATATTGCCAGAAGGATATTTTAGACAAAGTGTTGCAAGTTTCAATCCTTGGAGTAATCAACATTTTATAGTAAGAAAATTAACTCAAAGATTAACTCCAAATGAAAATATTTTAGTAAAAGAAGGAAAGCAAGAATTAATAATTGAAGAGGAACAAGAATTTGAATATTTAGGGAGAATGGTTAAAGAAAAAACAAGCCAATTATTAATGATAACAAATTATAAATTAAATGAGTTCTTAGATATAAAAGACTATGCAACATATGAAAAAATGCGAAAAGAAGATTATGAAAGATATAAAACAGCAGGATTAGGAATGCCAGGAATAGCGTTAGGGTTAATATTCAAAAAATGGAAAATAGAAGAAACTGAAAAATATAAAAACACATTTGAATTAATAAGAAGAGGTTTGGACTTTGGATATAGTTCAGACCCTTCTTGTTTTTTGCAATTTAATGTAGACATCAAACATAAAAAAATATATGTATTTGATGAATTTAGTGCTTGTGAATTAGATAATGAACAATTGGCAAATGCAATAAGACCAAGAATGCCAAAATATGGTTTAGTAAAATGTGACAGTGCAGAGCCAAAATCAATAGCAGAATTAAATAAATATGGAATAAATGCAGTACCAGCACAAAAAGGACCAGATAGTATATTACATGGAATAAAATGGCTACAAGGCTATGAAATAATAGTAGATCCAAAATGTAAAGGATTAATTGAAGAATTAGGACTATATAGATGGAAAGTTGACAAATATGGAAATCCTTTAGAAATACCAGAAGATAAAAACAACCATAGAATAGATAGTATAAGATATGGAAGTGATGATTTATATCTAACAAGATAGGAGGTAAAAATGACACAAACAGAAGTAATAAAAAGCTCATTACCAAATGTTGATAGTGAAATAATAAAACAATTTATAAAAGATGATATGATAAGTCCATTAAAGAAACAAATGAGAATAGGACAAAGATACTTTGAAGGAAAACATGATATTTGTTTCAAAAAATTAAATGAATATACAATAAAAGGAAAAATATCAAATGAAATAACAGGAAAAGAAGAGGAAATAGAAAAAGTAATTGAGGTTCCAAACAAAACATTGCTAAAAGTGGCACATAAATATCATTGGAAATTAGTCAAACAAAAGCAAAACTATGTAGTAGGCAAACCAATAACAATAACTTATGAACCAGTAATAGATGAAGAAATAAACGAAAAGCAAAAAAAACAATTAAAAAAGGTAAACCAAAAAATAGTAAGCAAATTTTGGGATATATTAGGTTTTTCATTTGACAACTTCTTAAAAGAAACAATAGTAAATATGTCAAATAAAATAAATGCAGTATGGCACATATATTATGATGAACAAGGAAAATTCAAATATTGTAACACCGACCCCTTAGACATAATAGACATATATGATACAAAAACACAAAAAATATTGACAGATGTATTACACAATTACTTAATAATAGAAAATGGAAAAAAGAAAAGATATGTAGAATGGGAAAATTCACAAGAAACAAAATACTTCATAGAAGAAAAAAACGAATTAGCCAAAACAGAAGAATACTTATTAGACATCTCAAGAGCAAACCCAGAGCCACACTGGATAACAAAACAATATTTTAATGGAAAACTATCAAAAATACAAAAACACAGTTGGGGAAAAGTACCTTATATAATTATAAAAAACAATGAAGAAAGACAAAGCGACTTAGAGCCTATAAAATCATTAATAGATGCTTATGACTTAATCAATTCTAATTTTATAAACACAATAGAAGACTTAAAAGAATTTATATATAAAATAAATGGATATGGAGCAGAAAACCTTGTTGAATTAGTAGAAAGAATAAAAATAATGGGAATTGTAAGAAATAATGATACAACAGGAAAAATAGAAACTGAAACAATACCATTCCCATATGAAGCAAGGCAAATTATTCTAAAATTACTAGAAGAAAAGATATACGAATTTGGAAGAGGAGTAAACACAAACAAAAGCGAATTAATAGGACAAGCACCAAGTGGAATAAGCCTAGAATTTTTATATACAGATTTAGACTTAAAAGCAGATGAATGTATAGCAAATCTAACAGAAGGACTATATCAACTATTTTGGTTTATAAGTGAACATCTAAAAAGACAAGGAGAAATTCCGCAAGACTTAGATATATTTGATTTTAGATTTACATTCAATAAATCAAGAATATTTAATACAGTAGAACAAATACAAAGCCTAAACAATGACACAATGATAAGTCTACGAACAAAACTAGAAAATCACCCATTAATAGATGATGTAGAACAAGAATTACAAAGAATAAAAGAAGAAGAAAACATAGACGAATATGAAAATATAATCCCCAAAAATACAGACAATATGAAAAATAAAGCTGGTGATGAAGATGACAAACAATGAAGAATATTGGAAACAAAGATTTATTGAATTAGAAAAATCACAAAACAAAGAAAGTGAAAAATACATAAAAATATTAAGAGAAGAATATAACAAATCATTAGCAAAAATCGAAAAAGACATAACAAACTGGTATACAAGACTTGCAGAAAATAACGGAATAAGTTATACAAATGCCAAAAAACTACTAGACAAAAAAGAACTAAAAGAATTTAAGTGGACAGTAGAAGAATATATAGAAAAAGGTAGAGAAAACGCAATAAATCAAAAATGGATAAAAGAATTAGAAAATGCAAGTGCAAGAGTACATATAGACGAATTAAATTCAATAAAAATACAAATACAAAATGAATTAGAATATTTATACGATAAAGAAAATAAAGGAGTAGAAAATTTATTAAAACAACAATATGAAGATACATATTATAAATCAATATATGAAATACAAAAAGGATTAAACCAATTTGAAAAAATACAAAAAATAGATACAGAAAAAATAAAAAAGATAATATCTAAACCATGGACAACAGACAATCAAACATTTTCAGATAGGATATGGAAACATAAAGAACAATTATTAAATACACTACAAAAAGAATTAACACAAGCAACTATAAGAGGAGATGACATACATAAAATAACAAAAAAACTAGAAAAAGAATTTGAAATTTCAAAAGGAAAAGCTGGTAGGTTAGTAATGACTGAATCGGCTTTTTTTAGTTCAGCTGGACAAAAAGAATGCTTTAATAGTTTAAATGTAAAACAATATGAAATAGTAGCAACACTAGACACACATACATCAGAAATATGTCAAAAATTAGATGGCAAAGTATTTGATATGAAAGATTACGAAGTAGGAATAACAGCACCACCTTTTCATTGTTGGTGTAGAAGTGTTACAGCTCCATATTTTGATGATGAGTTTACAGAAGGAGAACAAAGAATATATAGAGATGAAGAAGGTAAAAGTGGTTATGTTGATAGTAATATGAAATATAAGGAATGGAAAGAGAAATATACAAATCAAGAACCAAATTATAAAACAAATAAAAATCAACAAAAATCATATACAAAATTACAATTAGAAAAGATAGCAAAAAAAGCAGAAAGTATTGTTAACAAATATACAAATAATAAATCAAAATGGAGTGGCAATATTGTATTGACTGAAAACAAGGTTGCTAAGGAGTGGAATTGTAATATAAGTGTAGATCAATATACATCTATAGATATGATAATACATGAACATTTACATGCACATTCTATAAGCTATTATGATAAACAAACATACATTAACAATTGGAAAATAGAAGAAGCAACAGTACAATTATTTACTCAGGAAATATGTAAAACAAACAAAATAGATTTTATAGAGTCGCAATACGATGAAATGACTAATAATTTAAGAATAATAAATAAAAAAGCACAATTATATAAAAATGATTTTGAATTTGCCAAAGAGTTATTTAATATTCCAGTAATAAATAGATTGGACTTTTTAGAAAAAAGCATTTATAATAGAATAGGAAACAATACAACAATAGAAGATTATCAAGAAATATCAAAATTATTAGAGGAGTTTCAAATATGAAAATAGATGTAGATGAAGTTATTAAAGAAGTTTTTAATTTAAAACAAGGGCAAGAACAATCTTATTATGATAATTTGTATATAAAAACACAGAATATTTTAAATGGTAATTATTCAATTGAGGATAAACAAAAATTAAATGGAAAAGGAATAGGAATGTTAGAAGCACTTTATATGTTATCCTCATATTCAGTAAGATAAAAATCAAATATATATTAAAGAGGTGGAACTTATGGCAAGAGATGATTATTTTGTAATAGTATATAAAATATTAACATATTTATATGAATGTTTGAAAACAGGAAAAAACATAGATACATATAACATACTAATAGCAGAAACGTATGGAATTGAAGAAAGTTATTTTAATTATATACTAATACAATTATATGAAGAAGGATATATAGAAGGAATAAATATTATACCAATTATGGGGTCAAAACAAAAAAATATAAAAATAACATCTAATATAATGATAAAGCCAAAAGGAATAGAATATTTACAAGAAAATTCAATGTTATCAAAAGCAAAGGGAATTTTAAAAGAAATAAAAGATACAATACCACGGTTTATAAGGAGAAAAAAGGAAATGAATAATTTTAATATAATTTACAAAATATTAAAAGTACTAGAGGCATCAATGGATTGCGAAGAATTTGATATTAATATGATTTCAGCTGAAACTTTGAATATTAGTCCAAATCGTTGGAACGCAATAATAGAAATGATGATAGATAATAAATATATAAAAGGAGCTGTAGTTATCAATAGTATAAGTGGTAGAACTATAAAAGTTAATAAAGATATTAGGATTACATTAGAAGGTTTAGAATATTTAGAAAATAATTCTATGATGACTAAAGCTAAAAACATTGCAAAAGGAATAAAAGATGTAATCCCAGGTATTTAATAAATAAGTTATAAAATGTATATTTATAAATCAAGAACTATAATAGTTCTTTTTTATTGCCCTAGATATGGCTTAAAACTGTCTATTTTTAATACTCATTTACTTGTGAGAATAAATAAAAAGTAACTTTTCGTACTGGTAGCACCAGAATAAAAAAGCTAGAAAGGTGGATTAACTATGGAATGGTTAAAAGAATTATTAAAAAATGCAAAAATAGAAAATGTAGAGGAATTAGAAGAAAAAATTTCTAAAGAATTACCAAAACATTTTAAACCAGCAAAAGAATTTAATGAAATTAGTGAGAAACTAAAAAATGCAAATGAAGAAATTGAAACATTAAAAACAAGTAACGCAAATATTCAAACAGAGTATGACAACTATAAAAAAGGTTCAATTACTCAAGAAGAATACGAAACAAAAGTAAAAGAAATACAAGAAGAAGCAGACAACAAAGTTAAACAAAGCAATTTTGATAGTAAATTAGCAGTCAAGCTAATGTCAAAAGAAATTAATGCAAAAGACGTAATAGATATCAAAGCAAATCTTGATATGTCAAAAATTAATTTAGATGGAGAAAATTTTATAGGGCTAGAGGAACAAATCAAGAATTTAAAAGAAAAGAAAGATTACTTATTCAATAAAGAAGAAACTGTAATTACAGGAAGTGGAGAAGGTAGTCGACAAAAAGTAGAAGAAGACAATATAGAATTAGACAAAATGACATATTCGCAAATGTGTGATTATTTGGAGAAAAATCCAGAAACAAAAATTTAGAGCTTAAAAGGCTCTTTTTAAATATAAAAATGAGAAAGGAAAGATGAAAAATGGCAAAATTTGATGCAAAAAGCTTTAATCCACAAGCTTTCGGAAAATATGTGGAGAGAATACCAAAAACAAGAAAAAATGAATTAATTAAATCAGGAGTATTAAAAGGAAACCAAGAAATAAAAAACGCATTTAGTACACAAACAGGGACAGCATATGCAGTATTGCCAATGTATGGAAGAATAGGAGGAGCAGTTCAGAACTATGATGGTGAAACAGATATGACAGAACAAACTTCAACTACATATGAAAGAGGAGTAGTTGTAGTAGGAAGAATGGGAGCATGGGTAGAAAAAGACTTCTCAACAGATATAACAGGAGGAGTAGACTTTATGGATAATGTTGCAGCACAAGTATCTGAATACTTTGAAGATGTAGACCAAGACACACTATTAGCAATTTTAAAAGGTATATTTGCAATGACAGGAGCAAAGAATTTAGAATTTGTTAATAATCATACTTTAGACATAACAGGAGAGGAAGGAGAAAAAGCAAATGCAGGAGCTACAACATTAAACACAGCAATTCAAAAAGCCTCAGGAGATAAAAAAGCAAAATTTACAATGGCAATAATGCATTCAACAGTTGCTACTAATTTAGAGAATTTACAATTATTATCATATCTAAAATACACAGATTCAAATGGAGTACAAAGAGATTTAACACTTGCATCTTGGAATGGAAGAATTGTGTTAATAGATGATAATATGCCAACAGAAGAGGTTGAGGCAGTTGAAGAAAGTGGAACAAAAGGACAAGCAAATTATGTAGCACCACAGGAAGCATATACAAAATATACTACTTATATCTTAGGAGATGGAGCTATTGATTATGAAGATGTAGGAGTAAAAATTCCTTTTGAAATGGATAGAAACCCAGCAAAAAACGGAGGACAAGATACTTTATATGCTAGACAAAGAAAAGTATTTGCACCTTATGGAATATCATATACAAAAAAATCACAAGCAAAACTTTCTCCAACAAATGAAGAATTGGCAAATGGTACAAACTGGGAACTTGTTAATGATGGGGCAAGTACAACAGCAAATAAAAAATATATAGACCATAAACAAATCTATATAGCAAGAATAATCTCTAAGGGGTAAGGATAAGTTCCTTATCTCTTTTAGGAGGTCAAAATGGAAGAAAAAGTAAAATTACAATTAAAAATATTGAATTATCAAATTAAAGAAGAAGATGAAGATATAATAAATCTATTAATAGAAAGACATACCTCACAAATAAAATATATATGTGGATTACAAGAATTAATAAAACCACTAGAATATATAATAGTAGATAAAGTTTGTGCTGATTTTTTAAAAAATAAAATAGCTTTTGGAGAAGATATTGGAACAATAATATCTACAAATGCAACAAGTATAAAAATAGGAGATGTAACTGTAGACTTTCCAGAAAATAGTAGTAATGAGGCAAAAATAAATTTAATTTTAGAAAAGCTAGAAAGAAAAGATTTTGATTATTCTCCATTTTCAAAAATGAGGTGGTAAAAATGTTTTTAAGTAATGAAGAAATATTAAAAGCAAGACAAGTAATACAAAAAATGTATGACTGTAAATGTGATATTATAGAACATCAAGCAATTAAAAACATTATAAATAAAAGAACTGAATATCAAGAAATAACAGTATTAGAAGAACAACCTTGTAGAATATCATATAAAACAATATCAAATGCAAATGAGACCGAAAATGAAAGCAATGTAACCCAAATAGTAAAACTCTTTATAGAACCAGAAATACAGATAAAATCACGGCTCAAAAATAATAGTAACAAAAGGAAATTTAACAAAAGAATATAAAAACAGTGGAGAGCCAGCAGTCTATGATACACATCAAGAAATAATATTAGAAATATTTAAAGGTTGGGCTTAATATGGCAAAATGGGGAAATTGTGATTTTAGAGAATTAAAAAAGTTTCAACAAGAAATTGAAAAGATGTCAAAAGCAAATATACAGAAATTCTGTGAAGATGTTTCAAAGGAGTTAGCAACTAGATTTTTAAGAAAAGTAATCAAAAGAACTCCTGTAGGGATTTATTCAGGAGAAAGTTACACTTGTGCTATTGGAAAAACTCATAAAGGAAATAAAATATCTGGGAAAGTAGGAGGAACATTACGTAGAGGTTGGACAGCAAAAACAGAGACAGACGCAAAAGGTGGAGCTAATAAAGGAAAAGATGTTTCTAGTTGGATTAATGAATTACCAATAAAGCATATAGGTAATACTTTTCAGGTAGATGTAACAAATGTAGTAAATTATGCAAGTTATGTTGAATATGGACATAGGACAAGAGGGCATAAAGGTTGGGTAGAAGGACATTTTATGATGACTATATCTGAAAAAGAAATAAATGCAATGTTACCCAAATTTATAGAAAAGAAACTAACAGAATTACTAAGTGAGGTGTTTTGATGAAAACAAATGATATTATAGATGGTGTTTCAATAAAGTTAAATGAACTATTTGGAGATGGATATACAATTTATACAAATAATGTTAAACAAGGCTTGAAATTTCCTTGTTTTTTTATTACTACATTACCAAGTAATAAGAAAAAACTAATTGGTAATAGATATGAAAACGAAATCAATCTAGTAATACATACAATGCTAGAAGAAGAAAATTTAGAAGAATTTAATAATATATCTGATAAATTATATGGACTAGAATATATAACATTAATAAATGGAGATATATTAAAAGGTTATGAAATGAAAACAGAAATAAGTGATGGAGTATTACTATTTTTTATAACATATAAATTTTTTACATATAAAGAAATAACAAGAATAAATGATATGGAAGAAATCAGCAATAAAGGGGAGATAAAAGTATGACAAAACAAAAAGAAACTCAAAATAAAAAAGAAATTGAAAATAAAAAAGAAACATTATATACCAAACAACAAATAATTAATAGCAAAAAATATAGTAAATACAAAGATTTACTAATGTCTATATTAGAAGAAAGAAAAAAATATTATAACAAAGAAATAGAAACAAAAATAAAAGAATTTTTAGAAAGGAAGGTATAACTTATGTTAGGTGGAGGAACATTTACAAAACAAAATAAAATACTACCAGGCTCATACATAAATTTTGTATCAACTCAAAGTGTAGGTTCAAATATAGGAGAAAGAGGAGTTGTTGCACTAGGATTAGAACTTGACTGGGGGAAAGATAATGAAGTTATAGAAATAACAGCAGAGCAATTCAACAAAGAAGCAAATAAAATATTTGGATATGATTATGGAAATGAAAAGCTAAAAGGATTAAGAGATTTATTCAAAAATGCAGTAAAAGGTTATTTTTACAAACTTAACAGTGATGGACAAAAAGCAAGTAATAATTATGCAACAGCTAAATACACAGGAAAAAGAGGAAATGACCTAAAAATAGTAATAGAGAAAAATATTGATGATGAAACTAAATTTGATGTTATTACTATATTAGAAACATCACAAATAGATAAACAAATAGTAAGTAAAGCAAGTGAATTAGTTGATAATGATTATGTCATATTTAAAAAAGAGGAAACATTAGAGGTAACAGCAGCTACACCACTTGAAGGAGGAACAAATGGAACTGTAACAGGACAAAGCCATCAAGATTTTTTAAATAAAATAGAATCATACAATTTTAATACACTAGGTTGCTTAAGCAAAGAAACAGAAGTAACAACATTATATGTAACATATACAAAAAGACTAAGAGAAGAACAAGGTATAAAATTCCAAACAGTAGTATATAACAATCAAGCTGATTATGAAGGAATAGTAAACTTAAAAAATACCACAGTAGAATCAGACACAGGTTTAATTTACTGGGTAACTGGAATTATAGCAAGTTGCAATATAAACACATCAAACACAAATAAAATATATGATGGAGAATATACAGTAAACAGTAACTATACTCAAACAGAATTAGAAGAATGTATACAAAAAGGTGAATTTGTACTACATAAAGTTGGAAGTGAAATAAGAGTACTAGTTGACATTAACAGTTTAACAAAATTAACAAATGAAAAAGGAGAAGAATTTAAGTCAAATCAAACTATAAGAGTATTAGACCAAATTGCAACAGACATAGCAACAAAATTTAATAAAAGATATTTAGGAAAAATTCAAAATAACGATTCTGGTAGAATTTCTTTATGGAATGATATAGTTAGCTTATTTAAAGAATATTCAACATTACAAGCAATAGAGAATTTTGATTCAAAAGAAATAACAGTTGAACAAGGAAATGATAAAAAATCAGTAGTAGTAAATAGTTCAGTACAAATAATAAATTCAATGGAAAAATTGTATATGAGTGTAGTTGTATCATAAGAGAACAAACAAAATTGTTCTCTTTAATTTATTTATAGGAGGTAATTAAAATGGATAATCCAATAATGAATGCAAAAGA
>CAOSZT010000029.1 GCA_948528155.1 uncultured Clostridia bacterium
ACTAAATATTAATATAAAAATAAAATGTAGAAAGGAGCGTATGGTTTATTTAAGTTATTAAATATATCATACAAGGAAAAAATGGAAAAAGAATTCAAATCAGGATTTGTAACAATAATAGGAAGAACAAATGTAGGAAAATCAACACTAATAAATTTATTAGTAGGAGAAAAAGTAGCAGCAATAGCGAATAAAGTTCAAACAACGAGAACAGCAATAAGAGGAATAGTAAACAGAGAAAATTCGCAAATAATAATTACAGACACGCCAGGAATACATAAACCAAAACACAAAATAAATGAAACAATGATAGAAACATCATTTTTAACAATACCAGACTCAGATATCATACTATTTTTAATAGAAGCCACTAGTGAAAACATAGGAAAAGGCGATAGAATAATAATAGAAAAACTAAAAGAAGCTAAAAGAAAAACAATATTAATAATCAATAAAATTGATTTAATAAAAAGAGAAAAACTATTAAATTTAATAGACATATATAGAAAAGAATACAATTTTGAAACAGTAATACCAATAACAGCATATCAAGAAAAATATAAAAATATTATATTAGACGAGATAGAAAAGAACTTAAAAACAGGACCTGCATATTATGATATAGAGGAATATACAGATCAAACATTAAGGCAATTAGCAGAAGAAACAATAAGAGAGAAAGCCTTAAAATTATTACAAGATGAAGTCCCACATGGAATATATATAGAAGTTGAAAAAATGAATTTACGAAAAAATAAACAAAAAGAAGAAATTTATGATATAGAAGCAACAATATATTGTTTAAAAGCTTCTCATAAAGGAATAATAATAGGAAAAAACGGTGAAATGTTAAAAAAAATAGGAAGAAGTGCTAGAATAGAAATGGAGAAAAATTTTGGATTAAAAATAAATTTAAAAACATGGGTAAAAGTAAAACAAGATTGGATAGACAATGAAAATATTGTAAATAAATTTAAACTAAAATATTGATTTTAAGAATAAAAATAAAAAAAATGCAAAAGATAAAATAAAGGTAAAACTTTAAGAATGGAGATGAGACATATGATTAAAGAAATAGCATGGGATACATTTAAAAATACAGGAGATATAAATGCTTTTTTAGAATATAAACAAATTCAAAATTTAGAACAAGGAACACAAGAAATACAAGAAATTCAAAAAATTACAAATATGAATGTTAAAAATATCAATAATATGAGTGTTAATAAATATAATAATTTAAGTTAGGGGGAAATGTTAGAAAAAACTAACAGAGATTGTTAAAATGTCAAATATAAAATTAAATGGAATAGTGATTGCAGAAAACAATATGGGAGATTATGACAAAATGCTTACAATATTAACACCAAACTATGGAAAAATATCTTGTGTTGCCAAAGGAGCTAGAAGACCGCAAAGTGCTCTTTTGGCAGGAACACAATTATTTTGTTTTGGCGAATATTTAATGTATAAAGGAACAAATACATATCATATAAATTCATGTGAGACAATAGAGATTTTTTATAACTTACGAACAGATTTAGACAAGCTTAAATATGCAATACATATTAATAAAATAATTCAAGATGTAACAGATGAAAATGAGAATTGTTACAGAATTTTACAATTGTTTTTAAATACTTTATATACAATATCTGAAACAGAAAAGGACAAAAATTTTGTACTAAATGTATTTAAACTAAGACTTTTATGTATTTTGGGATTTACACCAAGAATTGTTTATTGTACTAATTGTAAGGCGCAAGAAAATTTAAAAAAGTTTAGTATTAAAGATAATGGTTTTAAATGTGAGGCTTGTGGAAAA
The DNA here is from genome assembly GCA_948528155.1 of uncultured Clostridia bacterium. GTDB lineage: Bacteria > Bacillota > Clostridia > TANB77 > CAG-508 > CAG-269. The sequence continues at coordinate 1,826 of CAOSZT010000029.1, forward strand.
CAGGACAAGTCTTCTATTGATATAAGTGAAAGTGCAAGAAATGCAATTAAATTTGTTGTTTCAGCACCTCCTAAAAAGTTGTTTTCATTTTGTTTAAAAGATGAAGGCCTAAGAGAATTTGAATTAATTTGTAAAATTTATTTTAATGAAAAACTAGAAAAAGAGTATAAATTAGAAGAATTATTTAATTAATTATCTGAATATTACTAATTTAGAAGAAAAAATATAGTTGAGTAGCTGAAACAAATTGATAAATATACTTTTTTAAAGTTTTAACGTTCGATTGTAATGAAAATTAGAATTAGTTAGGCTTTCGAATGAGGAATGTTCACGGTACCTGAAGAATGAAGGAGTCTGAGTGAAAGAGGCTCATGAGAAAGCCTTACTAATTCTTTTTGAATGAAATGAGTAGGTAAAATTCTAAAAAAGTATATTTATCAATTTGTTTCAGCGGTTGATTTATTTGCAAACCATTATATAGTAACGAGATAGCATAAATTTTTAGAAAAACACTTGCAAAAAAATGTTATAAAATATATAATTTAGTTAAGCAAAAGTAAAAAAAGAAGGGAGAGATTTTTATGAAAATAAAAATTATAGGAAAAGAACTAAAGATAACAGAAGCGATAAATGATTATGTCGAAAAAAAATTAGACAGAATTGACAAATATTTTGAAGAGGCTGAAGCAGATGTTACCTTAAAAACAGAAAGAAATGAACAAACAGCAGAAATTTGTGTTATAGCAAATGGTGAAAAATACAGAGCTGTTACAGAAGATAAAGATTTATATGCTTCTATTGATAAAGATATAGATATATTAGAAGGTCAAATTAGAAAAGCAAAAACAAAAAAAGAAAAAATGATGAAAGAGGCAAGTATTAGAACAATGGAAGTACAAAAAGATAAAATTGCAGAAATCTCTAATGAAATAATAAAAACATCATATTATGAAATAAAACCAATAACACCAGAAGATGCAGTTTTAGAATTACAAGCTCGTCCTACACATAACTTTTTAGCTTTTATAAATGTAGAAACTGGAAAAGTAAATGTTATACATAAATTAAAAGATGGTAAAAATTATGGTTTAGTTGAGCCAGAAGCATAGTCATAAAAAGGTGATTAAATAATGAAAATTAAATTAAAATTAAAAGAACAAAATGGGTCAATTACTTTATTTGTTCTTTTAAGCATAATGTTTTTTGTAATTGTATTAGCTGGATTATATGTTAATTCTAGTTATAAAATTCAAAAACAACAACAAGATATTGAAAAAATACAAAAAAGTTATAATTCTGATAATATAAATGACATATATAATAAAACTTATGAAAAATATGGAAATTAGTTTTATAATATAATTATTTAGTAAAAATAAAAGGCAGGAAATCATATCCTGCCTTTGTGTATGTAAATAGCAATTAAATTACTATTTGCATACTGTAATTGCAAAAAGTAAATTTTAACAATCACAGCAAAAACAAAATATAACTTTCTACCTTCAATCATTGAGAACTAAATTCTATTAGTATATCAAAAAATGATTACAACATTTTGTAACTGTTTAGTAATTAAGACTTACTAATAATCAGATTATTTCATATTGTTTTCAACTTGTTGGATCATTTTTTTAACCATATTACCACCTATTCTACCAGCATCTCTAGCAGATATATCACCGTTGTATCCATCTTTTAAGTTAACACCAACTTCACTAGCTACTTCATATTTGAATTTATCTAATGCTGTCATAGCTTCTGGAACTAATTTTTTGTTTGAATTGTTTGCCATTTTATTCACCTCCTGCAAATATTCATTTCAGAAAAAAACATAATTGCTTTTTCTAATACTATCATTTGCAAATTTTGAAATAATAAACAGGAAATTTTTACAAATTTTCAATTTATATTATTTTAAAACAATAGTTTGTAAATAATATAACTATAAATAACTATATATAGTTTGTCATTTATTTGAAATTAATATACATGTAAAAAGATATTTGACTTATTAAAATGATTAATATAAAATATTAAAAAACAAAAAATAGATAAAAAAAATGTAAGTGAGGAAAAACAAATGGAGAAAAAGAAAATAGGGATAATATTTGGAGGATGTAGTCCAGAATATGATGTATCATTAGAATCAGCATATAGTGTATTAAGTAATATTAATAAAGAAAAATATGATTTAATTTTAATTGGAATTACAAAAGAAGGAGATTGGTTTAAATATGAAGGAGACCTTGAAAACATAAAAAATAATACAAAAAGCAATAAATGAGGCTTTTAATTATGATACAGAAATTATTATAGAAGAAAATGTTGATGGTATAGAAATTGGTTGTGCAATTTTAGGAAATGATGAGTTGACCGTTGGTGAATTGGACGAAATAGAGTTAAGTAAAGGCTTTTTTAATTATACAGAAAAATACACATTAAAAACATCTAAAATTCATGTGCCAGCTAGATTTGACAAAGAAATTATAAAAAAGGCAAAAGAAACTGCTAAAAAAATATATAAAATTTTAAAATGTAAAGATCTTGCAAGAGTAGATATGTTTTTAACTAAAAATGGAGACATTTATTTTAATGAAATTAATACAATTCCAGGTTTTACTTCACATAGTAGATATCCTAACATGATGAAAGAAATAGGAATTAATTTTAATGAATTATTAGATAGATTAATCAGTTTAGTATAATAAATTTAAAATATTCATTATTAAAATATAAAAGTATTAAAATGTATAGAACTATGATGAAATTTATTAATAGACTTTAATAAAATTATAATATTGTAAAAAATATTACAATAATATTACAGACATATTAACTTTTAATTACAAAGGCTTATTTTGTTGATTTAGAATGTAATTTGATGTAAAATGTAATAGAGAATATAAAAAACAAGGAGGAATTTGTAATGGCAACAAATCCAATGCAAAGAAAAGCAAAAGTTTCATTTTTATTAGGAATGTTAATTATGTTATTAATAACAGGAGCAGTAATAGCATTATTACTTTTTCAATTAAAAAATTATAGAGATAAAGAAGCAGAAGAACAACGAAATAAAGCAAATGTATATGTATTAAGTGAAAATGTAAAATCAGGTCAAATAATAACAAGAAATATGTTTGTTCAAAAAGAAGTAAACAAAAATTTAATTCCAGGAAATGCAGTAGGAGATATATCTATTTTAGATAGTTATGCTTTAGCAGATAAAGATGGAAATGAAATAACAACTGAATATAAAAATAATCAACCAACATTATATATAACAAAAAATAATAAAAAATATGAATTAAAAGAAACTGAAAATTATAGTTATTATATAGAAGTAAATGGAGAAAAACAAGATATTAATTTAATAGAAGCAGCAATTGTAGCAAAAGTAAATATGGACAAAAATACTGTTATAACATTAGATATGATTACTAAGTCAAATGAGCAAACAACAAATGATGTAAGAAAACAAGAATATAATATGTTAGTATTGCCATCACAATTACAAACTGGAGAATATGTAGATATAAGACTAGCATTACCATCAGGAGAAGATTATATAGTTATTTCTAAAAAACAAGTAGAAATTCCACAAATTGGAGGAATTGATTCAGAAGATACTATTTGGATAAAATTAGCAGAAGAAGAGATAATAACTATGAATAATGCAATGGTTGATGCATATAGAATATTAGGATCAAAATTATATGTAACAACATATACAGAAGCTGGAATACAAGAAGCAGCAGAACCAACATATGTACCAACTAGTGATGTTATGCAATTAATTGAAAAAAATCCTAATGTTGTAGAAGAAGCAAGAAATGGTTTAGTAAGAAGATATCTTGATACTTATGAAAGAGTAAGAAATTCAAATATAAATAATTCAATTAATAATAATGGTACAGAAGGAGAAGAAAACGTAAAAACAAAAGTAGAAGAAAGTTCAGCAAATTCTAAAGAACAAAGAAAACAATACTTACAATCTTTAGGAGGAGATTATTAATATATATTAATATAAATGAAAAGGAGAGTTATATATTATGAAGAAAATAGGATTTATAGGAGCATATGATAAAACAGATATGTTATTATATATAGCTAAAATATTAACAACAATGAAAAACAAAGTATTACTTGTAGATTCAACAATAAATCAAAAAGCCAGATATGTAGTACCAGCTATAAATCCTACTATGTCATATATAACATCTTTTGAAGATATTGATGTAGCAGTAGGATTTAATAGTGTAGATGATATTAAAAATTATATAGGAATAACAGAAGAATTACCATATGATATAATGTTAATGGATATTGATACACCTGAAAGAGTAAATAATTTTCATCTTGATATGGCTGATAAAAGTTATTTTGTAACATCATTTGATATATTTTCATTAAGAAGAGGAGTAGAGATATTAAGAGCAGTACAAGTCCCAATAAATTTAAAGAAAATTTTATTTGCTAAAGAGATTTTAAAGGAGGAAGATGATTATCTAAATCTTCTTGCTTTAGGCTGTAAAGTAATGTGGGAAGAAGAAAGGATTTATTTCCCATTTGAAAATGGAGACTTAAGTGTTATAGCTGAAAATCAAAGAGTACAAAAAATTAAATTTAAAAAATTGAGTGTGCAATACAAAGATAGTTTAAGTTTTATAACACAAGAAATATTAGATCACGACAATGATTCAAGTGTAAGAAAAGCAATGAAAATAATAGAAAGAGGAGTGTAATATGTCAGTAATAACATTTGTAAATAACATAGATGAAGAAACAGGAAAAACTATGTCTTTAGTTGCAATTGCAACACATATGGCTATTGACTATAATAATAAAATATTAATAATATCTACTACAAATAAAGAAGATAAAATAAATGCTTGTTATTTTTTAGATAAACAAGTAAAAAAAGTTAGAAAAGGACTATTTGGAGAAAATAAAGCAACAATTGATACAGAAAGTGGAATAGAAGGAATTGCTAAAATTGCAAGAAGTAATAAACTAAGACCAGAAATTATAACAAATTATACAAAAGTTGTATTTAAAGATAGACTTGAAATTCTTTTAGGAGCAGAAAAAAAAGAAAAAAATGAAGAAAATCTTGAAGAAGAAGAAAAAGAGATAGCAGAAGAATATGTTGATATAATAAATATAGCAAGTATGTATTATGACAAAGTTTTTGTTGATTTAGATGATAATTTAAATGAAGAAATAAGACAAAAAATAATTAATAGATCAGATTTAGTAGTTGTAAACACAAGCCAAAATTATATGAGTTTAAAGAAATTAAAAGAAAATAAAGAAAGTAATGAAATTTTGAAACTTCCTAAATCTTTGATATTAATCGGTAGATACGATAAATTTTCAAAATATAATTCTAAAAATGTTACAAAATTTTTAGAAGAAAAAAATCAAGTTTTGACTTTACCATATAACACTCTTTATTTTGAAGCAACAAATGAGGCAGGTGTGCCAGATTTGTTTTTAAAGTTAAAGAAAATTTCAGATTCAGACGATAGGAATGTGCATTTTGTAGAAGAAGTAAAAAGAGCTTCAGAGAATATAAATTATAGGCTTCAAGAATTACAAGCTAGAAGATAAATTTAGTAGTGAAATGTTTATAGATAATAATGATTAGCAAATGATTTAGCAGTTAAAATTTTATATAAACTTTTAACTACACAACAAAATAAAAACAAAATAAAAGTATTATTTAGTAATATAAAAAGTATATGAAATAATTACGAAGGGAGAATATCAAATGACTATAGCTAATATACTATTATGTTTAGTTGTTCTAACAGCAATAGGTGCAACAATATTTTATACTATAAAGAAAAAGCGTGAAGCACCTACTGAAGAAACTCTTAATGTTGATGATAAAACATATACATTAGAGAAGATGCAAGATTTTGTTAAAAGAAGACTTGATGAAATTACAAAAGTCAATTTGTATGATATAGGTCTTTCTGAAGAAGAACTAAAAAGAAGAAAAAATAAGAAATATGAATTGAAAAAGGCTTTAAAAGGCTGTACATATGGAGATGTTAATGATAAAAAGTATGTAAAAGAGTTAATATTTGACTTACTTTCAAAAGAATATGATGTAAATGAGTCAAATATATCAAGAGCTATACCATTTGATGTACCATCATTATTAACACCACAAGATAAATTTGATATTCTTATTTATATGTATAAAAAAGATTTTGGTTACGAAGCTTTGACTGAAATTATTAAAAAATATGATTTGGCAGTTTTAAAATACATAGAAGGAGAAACAAAACCATCTTATGTTATAACAGCACAAGAAATTGAAGACATATTTGAAAAAGAGAATTTACAGATGAATTTTACAGACAAGTTATCTGTAGTAGTTCAGAGAATTTATCAATATTATAAAGGATATAGTAGTATTGATGAAGTTAGAGATATGAATATTGATGGTGTTTCTGGAGGTGTATCAGGACTACCAGAAAGTTTTTTAAGTCAGGTTGCACAAACATCAGATTCAGATTATTTGGCACAAGTTTCAGAACACAAAGTACCAAGAGCTTGTGATAGTATATGGATATTTTTCCAAGGTAAATCAATACGTTTAGCATTTTTAAGTTTTGGAACAGAAGCAGAGTTAAAAAGAGTATGTCAAAATATTTATAAATATAATAATCCAGGACAATTATCAGACACAAATGGTTATAAAATTAATGAAATGAAAGATGGATCTCGTGTTGTTGTTGTTAGACCAAGTTTTTCTGAAACATGGGCATTCTTTGTAAGAAAATTTGACGTAAAACGTTCTACATTAGAGCAATGGTTTAAAGGTGAGCCAGGATGTGAAGAATCAATAGAATTATTAAAATATTTAGTAAAAGGTGCAAGAATTATATCAATCACTGGAGAGCAAGGTTGTGGTAAAACAACAATGTTAATGGGTATGATTGAAAATATATATGAAACAATGAACATAAGAGTTCAAGAAACAGCATTTGAGTTACACTTAAGAAAAATATATCCTACAAGAAACATATTAACATTCCGTGAAACAGATACAATTTCAGGACAAGAAGGATTGGACGTTCAAAAGAAAACTGACGGATCTGTTAATATCATAGGTGAGGTTGCAACAGACCCAGTAGCATCTTGGATGATACAAGCTGCACAGGTTGCTTCTAAGTTTACATTATTTACACACCATGCTAAAACATTCCCAAACTTAGTAACAGCATTAAGAAACTCAATGCTTAGAACAGGTGTATTTAAAAATGAAAAAACAGCAGAAGAACAAGTAGTACAAGTTTTAAATTTTGACATACACTTAACAAAAGACTTTAGAGGAAAAAGATTTGTAGAGAGAATAACAGAGTGTATTCCTATTGAAGAAAAAAATGAATATACTTTTGACCATAGAGACCAAAAAACATTAGAAGGTAAATTTGACAAATTTTTTGACAATGCTACTCGATATTTTGAAAAAATAACTGATAGACAATTATTTACATATAGAAATATTTTAGAATATGTAGATGGAGAGTATATAGTTACTAATCCAATTACTGAAGCCAACTTAAAAGGCATGAGAGAAAATATGGACGAATCAGATCTAGACAATTTTGACAGATTTGTAGAAAGACATTGGAAAAAATCACAATCAGTTGAAACTGTCTCAGTTTCTGCAAATGTTACAGAAACTGCACCTAAGAGAAGAGGAAGAAAACCAAAAACAGAAATCTAAGTTAGCTATTCGAGCAATAGAGAGTTACAGATACTTATACAAATGAACAAAAATGAATTTGTATACATTAATTTATACATGGAGGTGAAACAAGTGTTAGAACAATTTTTACCTATTATGATTGGTGGATCATTAGGATTAATAATCATATTAGGAATTGCATATTATATAATTTCTAAGAAAATGCAAAAATCAGAGTATAGAAAAATACAGAAATTACAACAAGGAACAAAAGCAGGAGCATTTTCACCAGAAGTATTATATCAAAGATTATATATAACATATAGTAAAATTCCATTTGTCAAAAGATATTTATTAAAATTAAGAAGAAAACTTGAAATATTAAATATTGATGATGAGTATGCAACAAGAAGAGATTCAGCTAAATATATAACAAGAGCACTTGTAATATTACTTCCATTAGTTATATTAACAATAATACTAACAAAAAGTAATTTTTTATTAATGTTTATACTATTAATATTTGAATTATTTATGATAGATATATTATTAGAAAGTTCTGTAGATAAAAAAGATGATGCATTATTGGTACAACAGGTAGATTTCTTTTCAGAAATTAGGCATGCATATCACGAGTTTAATATGGTAGAAGAAGCAATATATCAAGTATCACAAGATGATGAAAAAGAAGTTTCAAGACAGGGTGAAAAAATATATGAAATATTAATTTCAGATGACCCAGAAACAGAACTTGAAAAATATTATGATGTTGCACCAAATAACTTTTTAAAAGAATTTGCAGGTTTATCTTATTTAACAAAAGAATTTGGAGATAGAAAAGTTGATGGAGCATCCTTGTATTTAAAAAATGTTGATAATATAACACAAGAAATGCAACTTGAAATTTTGAAAAGAGATAAGTTGAATTATGTTTTTAGAAGTTTATCTTTTATATCTATAGTGCCAGTATTAGCTTTAGAGCCATTAAAAAATTGGGCAGTTTCAAATTTTTCATTTGTAAAAAACTGGTATTATGGAAAATCAGGAATGATAGTACAAATACTAATATTAATAATAACATTTATATCTTATATATTGGTTAGAAAATTAAAAGATAATGGATCAGTGAATACAAATACAAAAAATACACAAAATCCATGGCAAGAAAAAGTATATAAAAATAAATTAGCAAAAAAAATTATAAATTTATTTATGCCTAAAGATGGAACAAAAGAATATAGAAAAATAAAAAATCTGTTAAAAGATGCTGCTTCACCATTAAAAATGGAATGGGTATATGTAAATAGAATTTGTTTATCAATAGTAACATTTATTGTATCAATATTTGTATTTACATATTTACATCAAATGGCAATAGATTATGTTTATACACAGCCAACTACAGATTATGATTTAATAGGTGGAATGTCGGCAAAAGAAGAAACAAAAGCAATGGAGTTAACAAGGCAAGATAATACATTTATAGATATGTTTAGAGGAAAAGTAGATACTTCAAAAGAAGAATTAAAAAGAGCTGTAACAAGATCTAAATTTTATAAAGATGCAGAGTCAAACGAAATAACAATAGCAGTAGATAGAATATATGAAAAATTACAGATTGTAAATTCTGAATATTTAAAATGGTTTGAAATTTTAATAGCGTTTGTATTTGCTATAGTAGGCTATATGGCACAAATTTGGTTGTTAATGTTCCAAGTAAGAATGAGGCAGTTAGAAATGGAAGACGAAGTAATGCAGTTCCAAACAATTATACTTATGCTTATGAGAATAGAGAGAGTAAATGTTGAAATAATTTTAGAGTGGCTAGAAAGATATTCAAATATATTTAAAAACCCAATAACTAGATGTGTTAATAACTATGAAGCAGGAGCTTGGGAAGCACTTGAAGAATTTAAAAATGATATATCTTATATGCCATTAATAAGAATAGTTGAAAGTATGCAAGCAGCAGTTGAGAAGATACCTATAAAAGATGCTTTTGATGAACTAGATTCAGAAAGAGAATATTATAGAGAAAAAAGAAGAGAATCAAATGATAGATTAATACAAAGAAAAGGAATGATAGGAAAAGTAATAGGATTTGCACCAATGGTTTGTCTATTTGTGGGATATTTAATTGTACCATTAGTATTTATTGGATTAACAAGTATGTCAAGCTCATTTAGTTCAATGTCATCAGTTAGTTTCTAAAATAAAACTGAGAAACAATATCAATAAAACATAGTTTTTTTAATACAATATTTTAAGAAAGGATTGAGAAATTATGGAAAATGCATCAAAAGCTTTATTGATGGCAGGTGGAATTTTAATAGCAATATTAATAATTGGAGCTTTGTTGTTAATGGTAAATAGAATAGGGGATTATCAAAGAGGACAAGCAAGTAGTGTTAAAGACTCACAGTTAGCAAAATTTAATTTGGATTTTGAAAGATATTTTGATGATAAAGGAATTTTAGGAACAGATTTGATATCATTGGCAAATAAGGTTATTGATTATAATGATAGAGGAGATCAATTAGGTGTAAAAAATTCTTCAGTAAATTATGATATAAAAATGACTTTAAATTTGGATATGACAGGTTTTAAACAAAAATATGGAAATGGTGATAATTCAATGTTTAGCTCTAATAATCCTAGATATACTATAGATGCAAATAATAGAAAAAATTCATTAAGAAATATGATGAATTTATATAATGAACAAAACTTTACAGTAGCAGATATTGCTTTATTAAAAAAATTATCTTCAATATATGATACATCTAAAAATAAAACAAAGAATATAGAAGATATACGAAATGAATTGAAATATATTAATACAAGTTTATATAACAGTGGCTGGGGAGTAAATGGAAGAACTTCATCACCTTCAATAGATCAGATTGCTTATTATAAAGAATATTCAGAATTTAAAAGTTCAACATTTGAAATGGATGGAGATCCAATATATAATAATGGGCAAATACAAACAATGTCATTTAAATTTAAAGAATAATTATTATTTTAATTTAGTTTAATATACACAAAATAAATAAAGAGGTAAAGATTATGGAAAATGCATCAAATGCACTAATTATGGCAGGAGGAGTGTTAATTGGAATATTAATTTTATCTTTAGCGGTATATTTATTTGTAGATTTTGGTTCAAAATCTGCAGAAATATATGAGCAAAATGCACAAGCACAATTAGTTCAGTTTAATTCTAAATTTACAACATATGAAGGAAAAGAAGGTTTAACAATATATGATGTAATAACAGTTGCAGGATATGCTTATGAAAATAATAAGTATTATTCTGAAGACACAAATGCAAATTATAATGATTATAAAATTTCTGTATATTTTAATAGAGACAGAATTACTGGAAATTCAGCAAATAATAAGGCTAATATAGCTGAAGATAAATTTAAAATAGAAAATATAAAAAATAATGTAATACAAAGACAATTAGCAGAAATAAATATAAATAATCTAAACCTTCCTACATATAATTGTACAGTTGAATATAATACAACAAATGGAAGAGTAAGTAGTGTAAATTTTAATTAGATAAAATATATAATTTAATATTGAAAAAACAAATATCTAGTGTTATAATAAATTAGAAATATCCAATAGGAGGAAGTTAGAAAAACTAACATAAACATAATATGAAAAAAATATTTATATTTTTAGTATTAGTAGTAGTTATAGTATGTATAGTTTTTGCTATATATATAAATTATAAAGCAAACTATAATAATTCAAAATTAGCAAATTTAGAATTTGAAAATTATTTAAATAGAGAAGTATTAGGAACAGATTTAGCAACAATTATAAATAGAGCAATAGATAATAATGAAAAAAATGATGTTCAAAGAAATAATAAAGGAATTTATATAAATAATGATACAAATTCAATAAGTATTGAAATAAAAATAATTGACAATGATTCTATATATCAAATGGAAACAATATATAAATCTAAAATACAAGAATTTATAAATTATTATGGTGATATAAAATTTAAGTGTGTAGAAATCGATTATCATGATTCTACAAAAAAGGTAAAATATATGTTATTTGAACAAATAACACAATAAATTAAGTTATTAATCTTTTTAGCAAAATGCTAAAAATAAATATAGAAAAATAAGTACATATAAAAAACAAAGGAGGAGTAAAAATGGAAAATGCATCAAAAGCACTAGTAATAGCAGGTGCAATTTTAATAGCAATTTTATTAATATCTTTAGGAATGTTAGTTTTAAATAAGGCAACAGGAATTTTGAATTCAGAGCAATTAGATGATGCAGAAAGAACAACAATAAACCAAAAATTTACAAAATTTGAAGGGACAGTAAAAGGTACAGAAGTTCGTTCTTTAATATCAGAAATTGTATCATTTAATGCAAGTGAGAAAGCAAATAAAAATCAATTTATAAAGATTAATGGAACTGCAAAAGTTGTATTAGCAAATTATGGAGATAATCCAACTGGAACTCAAAATATAAAAAATTCTTCTAATTATACTGTAACAATTTCGGAATATGCAAATGGAATTGTATCACAAGTAACAATCGACAATTAATAATATTTAAAATTAGTAAATAAAGAGGTGAATAGTAATGGAAAATGCCGCAGATGCATTAAAAATGGCAGGAGCCGTATTAATATTTGTTCTGGCTGTTTCCGTTACTATTGTTTTTTTTGGACAAGTAAGGGAAACATCAGACATAATTTTAAATTATAGAGATAGAGAAACATCTTATCAATATTATGAAATACAAGGGAATGACGATAGTATAAGAACAGTTGGAATAGAATCTGTAATACCAGCAATATTTAGAGCATATTTAGAAAACTATTTAATTGCTATTGATTTTGGAGATAATGAACCTATTTATCAAATACGAAATAGTGATGGATCTATAGAGAAAAAATATGTAATAGATTTAAGTGGAGAAACAATAGCTGCTAATGCAAAAGTAAAATTTTTACGTGGTTTATTATATCACGATTTTAATTATCCAGGAATATCAGGAATTAGTGCAAATCGTGAACAATTTAGAAAAGAATTTGGAGCAATTTTACCAGATGAAAAATTATATGACAAAATGTTAAGAAAAATAAATGAGGGTTATGTAATAAAAGAATATCTAGGAGTATTTTATGAAGATGATAGTCCAAATACTCCAGATGTAAATAAAATGGAAAAAAGAATAATAACATATCAATTTGTACAAAGATAAAAGGAGGTAAAAAATGGGAGACACATTAATTACAATTATTGTAATAGTATTATCAGCAATATTAATTTTTGTATTTCCAGTATTATCTATGGCAGACAGAATAGATACTGCATCTCAAACAGATGTAGAAACAATTACCTCTGATTTTGTGAATCAAATAAGGTCTACAGGTAAATTAACCAAAGATGAGTATGATGTTTTTTTAGGAAAGTTAACATCTACAGGAAATACATATAATATTGATTTAGAATTTAGAATTATGGACGAAAATGCAAGAAAAAAGGCATTACAATCAGCACTTGATAAAATAGGAGAAAATGTTTATTATTCTGTATATACAACACAAATTGAGCAAATATTAGATACAGAAGGTGTATATAAATTAAAAGAAGGTGATATGGTTTTTACTACTGTAAAAAATACAAATTTAACCTTTTCACAACAAATGAAAAACATTTTTTATCTTATGTCAGGAAATAATGTATATACAATACAAGCTTCACAAGCAGGTTTAGTAACTGCAACAGGAAATTAATAGTTGAAAAAAATATCAAATAATGTTATAATATAGGAAGTAGTAATTATAGAAAGGAAGAAAAAACTATGAGTGATACATTAATTACAGTAATTGGAATTGGATTAGCTGCAATTTTAATGTTCGTATTTCCATTAATAACAATGTCTGATAGAACAGATGATATTTCTCAACTAACTATTGAAACAGCAACAACAGAATTTGTAGATGAAGTCAGAACAACAGGAAAAATAGTACCAGATAAATATTATAAATTTCTAGAAAATTTAGGTTCAACAGGAAATACATATAATGTTGAAATGGAAATTAAAGTATTAGATGAAAATCCTGGTAAAAAAACAACTCAAACATCAAATGAAAAAATAGGAGAAAATGTTTATTATTCTGTATATACATCTCAAATTGAAGAAAACTTGCAAAAAGGAAGAACATACAAATTAAAAGAAGGAGATATTGTTTCTGTTAATGTAAAAAATACAAGTTTAACTTTAGCACAACAATTAAAGAACTTTTTTTATAAAGTAATAGGAAGCGATACATATACAATAGCAGCATCACATGGAGGAATAGTAACTGCAACTTCAACAGATAGATAAAATAAAATATAATGTAAGCTTGTAATAATGAATTACAAGCTATTTTAAAAGAATGCAAAGGAAAGAATAGATATGAAGATACAAGCTTTAGCAATAATTTTTATCATTTTGATTTTACCAATATCTTTAGTAGTATCAAGTTATACTGAAACAAGAATAGAAACTTTAAGTTTACAATCAACATATGATTCTAAATTATTAGATGCAACATATGATGCTTTAAAAGCTTATCAATTAAATAGTTATAATAATGATACACAATATTTAATAAATTCAAAAATGAGAGATATTAGTGCATCTGTAAATACATTTTTCAATTCAATTTCAACAAATTTTAGTTCTCTTGGATATACACAAAACTCTATAAAAAATTATGTACCAGCATTAGTATATACTATGTATGATGGATATTATATATATTCTCCATATGATAATACTTGGTATACTGATGATTCTAAAAGTGATAGAGTGCATATACCAGACCAAGAAACAGGAAAATATGATGGAACACCACAAAGTACAAATAAAACACTTTATGGTTTAAAACCATATGTATATTATAGTTGTAGATATATAAGAGGAGATATAGATGTAGTTATTACATATTCATTAGATAATTATATTCATATACAAGGGAAAAAAGGTGATAAATCTATTAGTAAGTCAGGATATATTTTAGATAATAATTTTACTATTAATAGTGATAGAGTTACAGTTAATATTGGAGGGAATAGTTTTGATATAACTCCTGAATCAGAATTAAAAGAATATGTTTCTTTTAATGGCAATACAGAATTTAAAGAGTATCCATATATAAAAAGAAATGGAAGTAAATATTATCTTGATGAAAATGGAAATGTTTTTTATGTTTTAAATGGTCAAAAGATAATTCAGACACCTTCCAATATTACAAATGCATATGTTACAGCAAAAGATATAAGACAGAATAGTAATGCAATAAAATATTATATAGAAGCTAAAGAGTTAAGAGATTTTATAATAGAAAATGATTTAGATGAGTTAACTACAGCTAATATAGTAAATTATGAAACAGGAAAAATATATAATCCTATTGATACTAGTCCATATTATCAAATAGGGAAAATATTTGATTTTGACTTTACTGGAGGTATTGAATCAGAACAATCTAATTTTAATAATCATAGAATAGATGTTATAAAAAATTCAATAATAAGAAATTTAAAAGTTGCAATAGCAAACTTTAATAATTATTCTAATAATGTAACTTTTGATTTTCAAATGCCAGAATTAAAAGATACAGATTGGGATAAAATTATGAGTAATGTATCTATTATAAGCTTTATGCAAGGTGTTAATAT
This sequence comes from uncultured Clostridia bacterium, assembly GCA_948528155.1. Lineage (GTDB taxonomy): Bacteria > Bacillota > Clostridia > TANB77 > CAG-508 > CAG-269. The sequence continues at coordinate 17,254 of CAOSZT010000029.1, forward strand.
AGGAGGAAAGATATTTAATGGATATTCAATAATAACAAATAATAAAAATGATGATCTTGTTATGGAAGATTCAATATATATAGAAACACGTAATCATACTTATCATAGAGTTACAGATACTACTTTAAACCCAGCTGATATTACTAAAGGTATTTATAATATAAATTTAGAAAGAAGGACAGGAGAGATAACTTATATAGATGCTGATGGTAAGTCTAAAGTTAAATCAGCATATTATTTTCCTATAATAGGAACATTATCATATGATTCAATAGTTACACAGAATAATACAGTTTCAGATAAAATTTCAGATTATTTAAAAAGACCAAATACAAATAATGAATTGAAAAGAGTATATTATACTGCTCTTGCAAGAGAAAGGTATGCTTTATATAGACCAGCAGAAAAATATTAATATAATTGCGAAATTGACAATACTTTTTTACCATAAGTTTATAAAATTATAAAAATAATAATAAAAACAAAAAAAGAGACTAACTATTAATTGTCAATAGAAATATAAAAAAATTTTAAAAATTT
>CAOSZT010000030.1 GCA_948528155.1 uncultured Clostridia bacterium
TTGGTCTGTCCCAACTGTCCCAACTGTGTTTTTGGGTCCCAACTGTCCTGTCTTTTTCCAAACTGTCTCAAAAGGAGGTTAAAATGTTGAATTTAAAGGTAATATTTGAAGATAATCATATAATTGTTGTAGAGAAAGTTCCTAATATTCCATCTCAATCTGATAAGACTGGAGATATGGATATGTTGACAATTGTTAAGCAATATTTAAAGGAGAAATATAGTAAGCCTGGTAATGTTTTCTTGGGGCTAATTCATAGATTAGATAGACCTGTTGGTGGGATTATGATTTTTGCTAAGACTTCAAAGGCTGCAAGTAGACTTAGTGAACAGGTAAGAAATAAGGTTTTTAAAAAGAAGTATTTGGCTGTTGTTGATGGTAGAATAGATAAAAAGAGACGGTGTTTTAGAGGATTATTTATATAAAGATGAGAGAAATAATGTAAGTACTGTTGTAGATAAAAATAAGAAAAATGCTAAGTTGGCTAAATTGGATTATGAAGTTATAACTTATAATGAAGTGAAAAATTTAAGTTTGTTAAAGATTAATCTACATACAGGTAGACATCATCAAATTCGTGTGCAGTTGTCGAATTTTGGGCATAGTATTTTTGGAGATAATAAATATGGGACTAGAGGTCAAGGTAAACAGATTGCTTTATGGGCTTATGAATTAACTATTGAGCATCCAATATCTAAAGAGGAAATTACATTTAAAGATTTGCCTGAAAGCACTGCTACTTGGTGTATTTTGAGAAATGTAAATAATTTGTAGGTTTTTATATGTATTAAATTATATTAAAAGTGTTGTAAAAAGTCGTATTATTGTAAATTTAACATAAAAATCATTGAATATTCTTATATATTCAATGATTTTTTAGTATTTTATAGATCATTTTTTGTTCAATATTTGTAGTGGACCATGGAAATTTATTATAGATCTAATATTTTTTACGAAATTGCCAAAATCTTTTATGAAAATTAAAATTAAATTTTTATATAAAGTTTAAAATACTTTTTATAAAAGAAATGTGCACAGTGAAAAAATTGATGTTAAACTAGTTTCAGCTTAAGAAAAAAGTGGGGTGAGAAAATGATAGATAAAATCACTACATCTCTAACCAATAAAATTAGAAAAGAAATGCCAGAGATTGATGATGAAAGAGCAGAAGTAATAAATTATGGATTACAAATACTTTTTGGAGAAATTCCTAAGTTTGTTATTATGTTTTTTATTGCTTATATATTAGGATTATTTAAACTTAGTTTAATTACATTTCTGATATTGTTACCATATAGAACTTTTTCTGGAGGATTTCATTTAAAAACACATATAGGTTGTATAGTTTCGACTTGTACAGTTTATTGTGGAGTAGCATTTTTATCAAAAAGTATAATTTTAGATGATATTACAAAATATTTATTTATTATTGTATTGGGAGTGTTTGGTATGGCTATGATAAAACTTTATGCTCCTGCTGATACAGAGAATGTTCCAATTATAAGTCTTTCTGAAAGGAAAAATAAGCAAAGACTATCTTATATTTTCTTTGTATTAGGTTTAGTAATGTCAATATTTATTAAAAATAGTGTTATTTCAAATATGATATTATTTGGATATTTTGCACAAACTTGTATGATTACAAGGTTTGCATATAAATTAACTAATAATAAATATGGTTATGAATTATATGAAAATGCTTAAAATAGTTAATATTAAAAATACAGCCGGCGTATTTTTATTATTATATATATAACTAAGGATATAAAACAAAGGAGGAAATCTTTATGTTAAAATTATTAGCTAAAACAGCAGAAAAATATGCTAAAACAACTAATACAGCTTGCGTTATGTGGTCTATATTTCATCAACCAAAAATGCCTGCTAGTTTAATAAAAAAAGATTAGTATTAATTAGTTTTTAAATTTAAATATAAGTAGTTCGACAATACTTATATTTAAAGTATTATACACTTAATGTTATTATAAACAATCCACTAAAAAAGAACAGTTTTCTGTTCTTTTTTAGTATGTAGTATAGATAATAAATATTAAATGATAGAGCTAAAATCTATCATTCATAATATATTTCTATTTGTTGTGAAAAATATTGATCATTTTTAGTAGTGTGTAAATTAACATTATTATTTTTCTTTAAAATTTTTCTAATTTCCCATAGACCAAGTCCAGTATGATTTTCTTTGCCACTAATACCTTTATTAAATATTTTATTTAAGTCAACATTTTTATCTTTATAAGTATTTTCTACTAGTATTATATTTCTGTTATTTTTAACTTCATTTCTAAAAACTATATTTATAATCTTTTCTTCACATTCTGATGCTGCTTCAATTGCATTATCTAATAATATTCCCAATATTCTTGCAAATTCATATATTTTCATATGTAGTTCGTCTAAATCTAATAAAAATGTTAAATTTATTTTAATATCTTTTTCTTCTGCTTCACTGTATTTTGTTGTAAGTAAACTGTATATTCCTGAATTGTTTATAATATCAGGATTTAAAATATATAAATTATTAACTCTTTCACAATCATCTTCTAATTGAGAATAATATTTATTTAATCCTTTTAAATCTTCTGTTTTTATATAACCACCAATTGTTGTAACAATATTATCAAAGTCATGTTTGAAACCTCTGACACTATCATGTAATATATGTAGTGTTTTATTATATTGTTCTGCATTTTCTAGCTTTTTTTGAGTTCTAACTAATGACATTATTTTGGCTAAACTAAAAAAGCTTAGTCCAAAATAAATTAATACACATAAAAAATTGAAAAATGTAAATTGAACAGGTAATATATCAATGTAATTTACACTTAAGATACCTTGTAAAAAAATGCTTGTAAATCCAAATATAAAATTAAATGTTATAATAGATTTATTTTTTACATCAAAGTCTTCTAAGATATTTATTGCTACTTTTCTGTATTTAATGATTAAATTAAAAATAAAAACAATTAAATATGTAAAAAGTGCAAAAGGGATTCTATAGATAACAATAGTATTAGTTTGTTCATAATTAATATTTAAAAGATTTAAGTATGGATTTGCAAGTAAATTACCAACTAAGTTAAATATAATACTAGGAAAAAGAGTAGCAATAGCTGATTTTATAAAATTTAATTTCATAACAAAAACTAGAATTATAAAAGCAAATGTGTAATTTAAAATGATATTAAAAGGAAAACTTATAAATAAAGATCCTATCATAGCAATAATTCCAGTTAATATTATATAAATAGCCTTTTGAAATTTATTACAGTTAATATTAAACATATTTTTAATTAATGAAAAAGACAAAGGAGCTTCAATAAAGAGTAATAAAATACAAATAATTTTTACTAATTCTTCATTTGATGTACTGATTGCTGTCCAAATGCTATTGAATATGTCCATGTTTTTTTACCTCCTCTATTAAGTTATTTTTATATTTAGGTCCAATATCACAAGTAGTACCATTGTCAAAGTAAATTAAATTTGCGACAGGATCTAAGTTTACAATATTATTAATGTTAACAATATATGATTTGTGAGTTCTAATAAAATTATCAGGTAAAATATTTTGAACTTTGTTAAAAGAACTGTAGGTTTGATAATCACGGCTTTTTGTATGGAATGTCAATTTCATACCATCACGTTTTATATATAAGATCTCACTTTCATCTATAATTGTTTTCTTATTGTCAATTTTTAGATATTTTTTAGGTATTCCATGAATGTCATCAAATAGACGTATAATTGTTTCTTCAAGTCTGTCAGCAGTGACAGGTTTTGCTAAATAATCAAAAGTTTTAAATTTATAAGCCATCATGGCATATTCTAAATGTGCAGTTGTAAAGATAAAGTAAGTATTTTTATTTTTTTCTCTGACTTTTGAGGCTATTTCTAATCCTGTTTTATCAGATTTTAAATTGATGTCTAAAATTAATACATCTGTTTTATTATTGTTTATATAATTTAGTAGTTCATCAATATCATCAGTTTTTAAGCCTATTTTTGCATCATAATGATGTTCTGCAAATATACCTTCAAGTATTTTTGCAAATTTATCTAAAATATTTAAATTATCATCACAAATAACAAAATTTAACATGTGTTTTCCTCCTTGGAATGTAAATAAAAAATTTGGAAAATAAAAATCGACAAAATACAAAGAATTTCCTTTATTTTCCAGAAACAATAACACTATAATCCAAAAAATCTCCAATGTCAATAGAATTAGTACAAAATTAACCAAAGGGTAAAATGATTGGAGTTGATAATATATGGTAGTGAAATTATTAATATTGGTAAAAATACATAAAAAGTTATGTAAAAAACTCTTTACAAAAAATAAATTATTAAACTAAAAAAATAATTTACAAAAAAAATAAATAATATTTAAGTATAAAAAAATTGCTTTTTTGTAAAAAAATAAAAAATGTTTTGAGAAAATTGATATAATTTTGTCAAATTATGTGGAGGGAGTTTTAAGATGAGTGATTTACAAAATAGAAGATATAAAGAGGTATCTCCAGAAGAGACAGTAAAAAGATTGAAAAAAATATTAAAAGATTTAAAGATTGATGTAGAAGAAAAATGGAGTAAAAGGAGTAGTGTTGATACATACTCAGTAAGAATTTGTATTAAAGGAACTGATATAGGTCAAAATGGAAAAGGTATGACAAAAGAGTTTGCTATGGCAAGTGGATATGCTGAGTTTTTTGAGAGATTACAAAATGGTATGTTACGTTTTAGAATTGAAAAGCCAACAGAAGAATTGCCATTTAGTAGTTCACCAGATGAGAAACATTTAACAGTAGAAGAGTTAATGGAAAATAATAATAGTTTTTTGGAAAATATTATAAAAGTTAATAATTATGAAGATAAGACAAAAGAAGAAAAAATAAAGTTTATGAAATATGTTTTTAATGATGAATCAGATTTAGTTGATAAAGAGGATTATGTATCATTACCATATTATAGTTTGAAAAATAAAGATATAGAATATATACCAGATAGGCTATTTAGTTATCTTTATAATTCTAATGGTATGTGTGCAGGAAATTCTATGGAAGAGGCATTAATAGAAGGATTGTCAGAAATATTAGAAAGATATGTAAATTTACAGATTTTAAAGAGAAGATTAACTTTACCAGAAATACCAGATTCTTATATTAGTAAGTTTCCAAAAGTAAAAAATATGATGGAAAAGTTAAAACAAATGAATGGATATTATTTTAGATTAGTAGATTGTTCTTTTGGCGGAAAATACCCTGTAGCTGGGTTGTATATTTTGGAAAAAAATACAGGAAGATTAGGTTTTAAATTAGGTGCACATCCAGATTATGGTATTGCTATGGAGAGGTGTTTTACAGAGGCAGCACAAGGTAGGGATATTTATAGTTATTCTCAATCAGGTATTTTTGATTTTTATGAAGAAGAGAAAATAGGAGATAAAAATTTTGTGAAGTTTTTATTTGAGGATCCATCAGTTGCAATTCCATACCAAATTATAGACAAGGAACTTGATTATGATTTTACAGAGATGCCTGATGTTGCTAATTTAGATAATAAGTCTATTTTAAATAATATGATAAATGATATTTTAAATGAAGGCAAAGATATTTTGATTAGAGATGTATCTGTTTTAGGTTTTCCAACTGCAAGTATTGCAATACCTGGAATGAGCGAGTGGAGTTTTGATCTTAATGCTACTTATTTTAATTTAATTGTTACATTGCAAAGTTTGTTGAAAGATTTTAATAGAATAAATTTATCAAATATTTCTGAAATTATTAAAATATTAGAGACTATTGTATTTGAAATTGGTTGTCATAGATTATCTCTTTTAATTAGTTTAAAGGATAATGGTATTTTGCCATGTGAACAAATTGGTATGGGGACTAAGTATTTTTTAGGTGTTGCTTATATTATGAATGGACAGTATGATAAAGCAGAGAAAATTTTTGAGGAATTGAGTAATGTTGCACAGATGTTTATACAAAATCCTTTGGAGAGAATCATGATAAATGCTGTGTATTATTATACTTCTGCTATGGATAAATTAAAGGATCATGAAAAAGCTATGTATTATATAAGTTTATTGTTTGATTCACAAATTGCAGAAGCTGTTGATTTAAGTTTTGTGGATAGAGAGAAGATTTTTGTAAATCATTATGGGATTACAGAAGATGATTATGTTGATAATGATGATGCTTATTATTTGCCTTTTATGAAGATTTTTAGAGAGGCTCAAAGAGATAATGTTATTGACCAGATGAAAAATAGAGAGATATTTGAGTAAGTGTATAGAGTTGGTGTGTTAAAATTTTAATATGCCAACTTTTTATTTATATTTTTTATTAAGATATAGTAAATTTAAAATAAGTATGTTATACTATTAAACATAGAGAGGATGAAGTGAAGTTTTATTGTTAAAATAGCTTGTTCTGAATTTTATTGATTTAGAAAATATATGTTGGGGGAGGATAAATATAAATAATGAATAGAAAGTTATTATTGAAGATAATATTTTTTACAATAATTTTAGCTTTAGCTGATATAGTGTTATATTCAAAGGGTATTATAGGAATACAGATTAGTAAAATAAGTATAGAGAATTTATTACTTACTTTATTAACTGTAATAGCTAATGTAGTGATTTTATATATGGAGATAAAATATATAATGACATCAACAGAGATAAAATATGGATATGATATGGATAAGTTAAAAGATACAGGAGATTATAGAGAAGCTTTACAAAGTTGTATGACAAGAAAGATACCATTTAAAAATGAACTAAAAACGGCAATTTATCAATTAGAATCTATAGAAAGGAAAAGAAAGGTGTTAGATGAATTGCTAGAGCAAAATAATAAGGAAAATTTTACTGCTTTGATTGAATTAGGAGATGAAACAAAGGATTTTATTTGTGTAAATGCAAGAAAAATATTAAATATTATATCTATATTTGATGAAACAGAATATAATAATAATCAAGGAAATTTAAAAGAAGAACATATGACTTACATAAATAAAATATTAGATAGTAATACAAAAATAATTAATGAGTTTAATAATTTTTTAACAGAAGTATCTAAAATAGGTGATACAGATTCAAAAGTAAATGTGTCTCAAATCTTAGGAGAAATGACTAATTCATTAAAAACCTTAAGAGGGGAAAAATAAGAGGAGGAAAAAAATGGAAAAGAATAAGAAATATGCTATTAGTGTAGTTGCAATATTTGCTATAATTATAATTGCTGGGATGTATATAATAAATAATTTAGGAAAAACATCAAAACAGAGAAATGAGGAAAAAGGTGAGAAAGAACTTTCACAATTAGTTAAAAAAATTGATGTAACAGATATACCACCACAGAAATCAGCAATTACAGATACTAAAACAAGTCTTGCTGAAGAATTGCCAGATATTGAAAAATATCCATTAATTGTAGAAGGTAATGGTGATATTGATGTAGAAATTATTTCTTCAACAGAAAAGTCAGGTACAGGAGTGGATGGCTGGCTTACAGAAACGGCTAGAAAGTTTAATTCGCAAAATAATAAATTAGGAGAAAAGAAAATTTCTATTTCTGTTAGATCTATTGCTTCAGGTTTAGCAACAGATTATATTTCATCAGGTAAGTATTTGCCAGATGCCTATACACCTTCAAATATATTATGGATAGAAATGTTAAAATCTAATAATGTTAAAACAGAAGAAGTTACAGAGAAATTAGTGGGAAATGTTGCAGGAATTATTATGCAAAAGTCTAAGTATAAGAATTTAGTTGATAAATATGGAGAAGCTAATTTAACAAGTGTTATTAAGGCAACTCTTGCAGGTGATATAACTTTGGGTTATACAAATCCATATGCAAGTTCAGCAGGAATGAATTTTTTAATTTCTTCTTTAAATTATTTTGATAAAGATAATCCAACAAGTGAAACAGCTATTTCTGGTTTTAAAAAATTACAAGAGAAAGTGCCTTTTGTTTCATATACTACTCTTCAAATGAGAGATTCAGCAGAAAAGGGAGTGTTAGATGCATTTATATTAGAATACCAAACATTTGCAAATGATGATTCTCTTTCAAAAGATTATGAGTTTATTCCTTATGGTGTTGAACATAATAATCCTTTATATTTGATTGGTAATATAGAACAAGAAAAGAAACAGGTTTTACAAGAGTTTGTAAAATATTGTTCTCAAAAAGATATAAGTGATTTAGCACAAAAGTATGGATTTAATAAATATGATAGTTATAAATCAGAGATAAAAACTTATGATGGTAAAAATTTATATACAGCACAAGATATTTGGAAAGAAGAAAAAGATTTAGGAAAACCAGTAATTGGGGTATTTGTGGCTGATATTTCAGGAAGTATGAGTGGAACTCCTTTGGCAGAATTGAAAAGTTCATTAATTAATTCTTCAAAATATATAAATAATAATAATTATATTGGTTTAGTTAGTTATAATGGTAATGTATATAAAAATTTAGAGATAGGACAATTTGACTTAAATCAAAGAGCATATTTTAATGGAGCAGTACAAGCGTTATCTGCAAGTGGTTCAACTTCAACTTATGATGCTGTTTTAGTTGCTATGGACATGATAAATAAAAAATTGAAGGAAGTGCCTGATGCTAAACCTATGATTTTTGTTTTGAGTGATGGTGAGACTAATAAAGGTAATTCTTTAGATAAAATTACTGGTATTGTTGAAAATTTGCAAATGCCTATTTATACAATTGGATATAATGCAAATTTAAAAGAATTAGAAAAATTGTCAGCTATTAATGAAGCTGCTAGTATAAATGCTGATTCAGATGATGTTGTTTATCAATTGAAAAATTTATTTAATTCAAATTTATAGATTGTGATTAATTTATTAAATAAGGAGAAGTTTTGAAATGGATAGTTTAGAATTGAAAGTGAATACAAAATTAAATAAAAAAGAGTTAGAAAATAGTGTTGTTTTACAAGAGAATGTTACAGAAGAAGTGGTAGAGGAGTCTTTAAATTATGATAAATTATTGCCAGAGGAAAAATTGGCAATTGATGAGTTTGTACAAAAAATTGATGTTACAAATACAAATCAAATTTTACAGTTTGGTGCTTCTGCTCAAAGTAATATATCAAAATTTTCTGATACTGTATTAGAAGAGGTAAAAACAAAAAATACAGGTGAAGTAGGTGATTTACTTGCAGGATTAGTGACAGAAATTAAGGAGTTTGATAATGTTACAGGAGAAGAGCCTAAAGGAATTTTTAAAATATTTTCTTCTGCTAAGTCTCAATTAACAAAAATAGTTAGTAAGTATAATAAAGTTGAAAAAAATATAGATGTTATAGAAAAAACTCTTGAAGCTCACAAATTGCAAATGATGAAAGATATTACAACTTTAGATACAATGTATGATAAAAATTTGGAGTATTTTAAAGATTTGTCTTTGTATATTATTGCAGGTGAAAAGAAGATAAAAGAATTGAAAGAAATTACTTTGCCAGAATTACAACAAAAGGCAAGTCAAACTAATGATCAGATTGATGTCCAAGCTGTTAATGATATGGCAAACACAATTGAAAGATTTGAAAGAAAGTTATATGATTTGAAAACAACAAGAATTATTTCTATACAAATGGCACCTCAAATTAGATTACTTCAAAATAATGATAGTGAACTTATAAATAAAATCCAAAGTTCATTGATTAATACGATTCCTTTATGGAAAAATCAAATTGTTATAGCTTTAGGTTTGACAAATGCTAAAGCAGCATTAAAGTCTCAACAGGCAGTTACAAATCTTACAAATGAAATGTTAAAGAAAAATAGTGAAAATTTAAAACAAGGTACTATAGAAGTCGCACAAGAGGCTCAAAAGGCAATTGTTGATGTTGAAACATTAAAGAAAACTAATAGTGATATTATAGAAACTTTAGATAAAATGATTGAAATACATCAAAATGGAAAACAAAAACGTATTGCTGCTGAAGTAGAACTTACTAAAATTGAGGGTGAATTAAAAAATAAATTGTTAGAAATTAAAATGGCAGAGTAGTTTTTACAATATGAAACTGTAATTTGTTAGTTACACATTCATTACTAAAAAATAATATATTATAGCTCTTTGATACTTTACAGATTTGAAATTTGACTTGAACTATAACTAAAAAGCTAAAGATTTAATTAAGGTTAAATCTTTAGTTTTTTGTTATATTATTGTTTCTTTTTCATAAAATTACTAATAAGAATGTGAAAAATTATCTTAAAATGTAAAATAGGAGGTAAATAATGACTATTAATTTGAGAAAAAATATGTCAAAAATAGTAAAGATGTTTGTTTTACTATTAATAATATTTTCATTAACATTAATTAATATAAATCAAGAGCAAAAGACAACATTAACAAGTACACAAGGTTTAAGTAACAAAAAGATTGGATGGGGAATAAAAAGGAATGATAATCATGAACAACCAGATTTAGGAAAAAGTAATATAGAAGTATTGGAAAAAAATAAAGGTATAGCAATGGGAAGTAAAGAGAATAAATATATATATTTGACATTTGATGAGGGATATGAGGCTGGTTATACACCACAAATACTGAAAACGTTAAAAGAAAATGGAGTTAAAGCTACATTTTTTATAACAGCTCATTATGTGAATACACAGTCTGATTTGGTTAAACAAATGATTGATGAAGGTCATATTGTAGGAAATCATATTCCTAAATCCTTAATGTCCATAAGTTATAAAATAATAAAATGCTAGAGTAATAGCCTATTTACAGTAATATTAATAATGATATAAAAAAATGGCACTTTAAATAGCACTTTAAAATTTCAATAAAATAAAAATTTTTAAAGTGATACCAAAATTATAGTAAATTAAAAAAAATTATGCTATACTAATGATATTATATAAGAAAAATCTGATTTTAATAAAACAACGGACAAGCATTTTAAATAAATTTGATTAATTAATAATAAAATTATAAAAGATGGAGAGTGATAAAAATGATGTATCCTTATTGTAAATATGCTGATGAAACAGAAGTTGTTTTTTTCACATATTATGAAAAATGAAAATGGAGAAGAAATTGTACATGTGCATTTTGAAAGACCTACTGAAAAAGGATTTGATAGTGTGAGATTTGAACTTCCAAGTTGTAAAATATTATACAAAGATGGAAATTATACAGATGAAGAAATAGAAACATTTAAAACAATAGTAGAAAGAGGTTTGCCATCTTTTTATAGATGGGCAAGACAGGGGGGGATTCTTAGTGCCTAATATATTAGAAATATTACGGATATAAAATTTATTTTTGGTCAAATGAAATACAGATTATAATGTATATGAAGAACATCATATACATGGAACTAAAATAGCAAGTGAAATTTTAAGAAAATTTGAATATGATGATAACAAAATTGAGCTTGTAAAAGCATGTATATTAAATCATAGGGGAAGTATTGATAATAAAAGATTATCTAAAGAGGAACGAATTATTGCAGATGCGGATGCAATATCACACTTTGATAGTATTCCAAGCTTATTATATTTAGCATATAGAGAAAGAAATATGAATATTGAAGAAGGAAAAAATTTTGTAAAAATTAAATTAGAGAGAAGTTATAGAAAATTATCTGATGAAAGTAAAATTTTTTATAAAGAAAAATTTGAAAATGTTATGAAGATTTTATAAATAAAACTGCCCAACAATTTACAATATATAAAGGAGATATATGTTTAGTAAAGAAGATTTTAGTCATATTCCTACTGAAGATGAAATGAGTAATTATATCAATAATGAACTATGGAATAAATTTTGTAAATTTATCAAAAGTAACTATAATGTAAATACTAGATTTGAGTTTAGCAAATGTAGTTTGGAATATGGATGGAATGTAAAATTTAAAAAAGGTAATAAAACACTATGCACAGTATATCCAAGAGAAAACTATTTTTGTGTAATGATTGTTATTGGAAAAAAGGAAAAAGAACAATTTGAAAATATGTTATATAATTTTTGTATAGAAATACAAGAAATTTATAAGGCAACAAAGGAGTGTAATAATCAAAAATGGATGATGATAGATTTAGAAGATGAAGATACAAAATATGAAGATGTGAAAAAAGTATTAAATATTAGAGTAAGTTAAAGTGTAATTATTATAGGAGAAATATAATGACAGTTAGAAAAATAAAAATTATAGATGATGATATAATTAGAAATAAAATAGACCAATTATATGAAAAACAAGAACAAATAATATTGGCAAAGTGGTCGTTAGAAATGGCAAAACATATAATAGAAATAACAAATTTTGATATTAGTAAATATTCTGAAATTGAAGAAGGTTTTAAGATAAATGAACTATGGCAAAATGGGAAAGTTAGAATGTATGATGTTAGACAAATAGGATTTAAAATTCATAAAACAGCAAGAATCCAACAAAATGAACTAGATAAAAATATTGTTCGTGTAATAGGACAAGCTGTTGCAAGTGGACACATGAGGGAACATTCTATGGTAACAAGTGATTATGCAATAAAAGTTATAAACATTTTATATAACAATGATACTGAAAAAATAAAAGAAGAAAGAGTATGGCAATTAGAGAAATTAACAGAACTATCTAGCATATAAATTACAATTGGTAGGGAAAGTGATTAAGTTGAAAATTACATGCTTTTTATACTATAATCGAAACACAAGATAGCAAGTTATCGCTGAGATATTAGGAATTAGAAAATCTAATATCTCTATATTTTTAAATTTTTTTTAGAAAAGTTGTAACCTTTTTTGAAAAAATGTTACTATATATATGAAAGTTAGCTAACAAAATAAAAAGGAGATTTAGGTCTAAATTGAAAAATGAAATTTTAAATAATTATCTAATAAATGGAATACTGGATATAGACAGAATACTAGATGATTTTTATAACTATGTTTATATAATAGTAAAAAATGGAGTAAGTGTATCTATAACAGATGAAGATATAGAAGAAATAATATCAGATGTATTTGTGGCTATATGGAAAAATAGCAGTAATTTATTAAAAACAATAGAAATAAAACCATATCTAGCAGGAATAGCTAAAAATGTGATAAGAAATAAGTATAGGAATACAGAATTAAATTTTGCTATATCAGATTATGAAGAAAATTTAATTGATACTTGTAATATTGAAAAAATTGCAGAAGAAAATGAGTTATTAGAACTATTACAGTCAATACTTACTGAAAATAATAAAAATTTAACAGTAGAAGATAAAGATATAAATGTAAAAGAACAATCAAATGACATTAAAAGTACAAATTATCCAGATTATTATGCAGGAAAGTATGTAGATAATAATGGGAACAATGTAGTTTTACTTTGCAAAGATAACGAAGCAAATAGAAAAGAAATATGCAGTTTGTTAGGAATAACAGAAGGCAAAACTATATTTAAAACAGCAAAACACTCATATAATTACTTAACAGATTTGCAAAGTAAGATAAGCAAAAAAATGATAGATAAAGAATTTACTTTTATAACAACATCAGCAATAATGGAAGATAATAATAATATAAAAGTTACTGTAATAAGTAATAACGAAAGTGATTTGAAAAAAATAAAAGCATTAGATACAATAGGTGGAGCTATTGAGATACAATATAATGAAAATGGTATGTCAAAAACTGAGTTATTAGGGGAAAAACAATAAGTTAGAAGAAGAATAGAAACAACAAGCTATTCTTCTTTTTATGTTAGGAGGAAAAAATATTTGAAAGAGTTATTTATCAATGAAGTAATTAGTAAAGCGAATTGCTTTTTAGATGATAACCAAAGAATAAAATTAAAAGAAATATTGACAGAAATATGTTTAAATTATCAAATTACAATAATAGAACAAACTAAGAAACAAGAAGCACAAAATAATAATACAGATACATTAAATAAATTTATAGCAGCTAAGGAAATTGAGGGGTGTTCTAATAGAACTCTAAATTATTATAAAGATAATATAACCAAAATGTTAGATACAATAAATCTTCCAATAGATGAAATAACTACTGAAATATTAAGAAATTATTTGGCTAGTTATAAAAGCAATTCAAATGCAGGAATGGTAACAATAGACAATATAAGAAGAACATTATCAAGTTTCTTTGCTTGGTTAGAAAATGAAGATTATATTGTTAAAAGTCCAGTCAGAAGGATTCATAAAGTAAAAGCAACTAAAAAAGTTAAAGAAACATTTACAGATGAGAACTTAGAAAAGTTAAGAGATACTTGCTCAAATGTAAGAGATTTAGCAATATTAGAACTATTAATTTTAACTGGTATGAGAGTTGGAGAATTAACTAGATTAAATATAGCTGATATGAACTTTCAAGAAAGAAGTTGTATAGTTTTGGGTAAAGGAAACAGTGAAAGAGAAGTTTATTTTAGTGCAAAAAGTAAAATGTATATAAAGAAATATTTAGAAACAAGAACAGATAATAATGAGGCATTATTTGTATCGCTTATAAAACCTTATAATAGATTAGGAATATCAGGAATTGAAATTGTCATTAGAGATTTAGGAAGAGAAGCAAATATAAACAAAGTACATCCACATAAATTCAGAAGAACAATGGCAACTATGGCTATTGATAAAGGCATGCCAGTTGAACAAGTACAAAAGTTATTAGGTCATATAAAAATAGATACAACAATGGAATATGCTATGGTTAGCCAAAACAATATAAAAAATTCTCATAGAAAATATGTAAACTAAAAATTTTTCAAAAAATATTGATTATTATCAAAAAATATGGTATATTTAAAATACAGAAAGCAATAAATTTATATAAATTGCATATAATATTATTGCTAGAAATAGCAAAAAAGTTGGTGAATCCAGCCGTAAAGTTGGAACTTAAAAAAGCGGTGAATCCAGCCATAAATTGGAATTTGAAAAAGCGGTGTTTCCAGCCATTAAATTGGAACTTAAAAAAGGGGGATTAGAGGTACAACTCTAATCCTTTTGCGTTATTGTATTTTTATAAATTTTAATATATAATTGAAATGCTAAGGAGGTAATTTATGATGATTATAAATTTAAAAATTGTTAGAGTTAATTCAGATTATTGTGATTATTTAAGGAAATTCGATAATAAGGTATCTTATAATAAGTTTGAAAAAGAATTAAGACCTTTTATAGGAATATTGTTTCAAATAGATACCTGTGAGTATTTTGCACCATTATCAAGTCCAAAACCTAAACATAAAAAAATGAAAAATACAGTTGATTTCTTTAAAATTAAAGATGGCGAATTAGGAGCTGTTAATTTTAATAATATGATACCAGTAAATGAAAATAATTACTCTTTAGTAGATTTAAACAAAGAAACTTTAACTATTGCAGAATTAAAATATCAAAAATTATTAAGAGAACAATTAGATTGGTTAAATGCAAACTATAAACAAGTAAAAAATAAATCTTTTAAATTATATCAATTGTATAGCGATGGAAAATTACCAGAAAATATAAAAGCAAGATGTTGTAATTTTAAATTATTAGAAGAAAAATGTGTAGAATATAATAAATAACTCTGAGCGACAACTTACATATATAAAGGAGATATATGTTTAGTAAAGAAGATTTTAGTCATATTCCTACTGAAGATGAAATAAGTAATTATATCAATAATGAACTATGGAATAAATTTTGTAAATTTATAAATATTATAGACAAATTAAAAACAATATTGTAGAATAATAGACATAGGAAATTGATAATTAGTGGAACGGTTTTGCCACCCAATAGTATACGATTTATCGTAGGAAAGGCGGGTGGTGTTTATGGTTAAAGCAATACTGTTTTTTATAATATCATTGATGTTATCTTTAACATTAAACGTTGCCTTAATGTCAGTTCTGTATAAGGACTGGGTAGATAAGCAACTACATAAATAAAAAATAAACCATTCTACTTTTGACAGGGTAAATGGTTTATAAAAACATTCTCTGGCAAAACCATATCTAACGGAATTGTCATTTCCTATTTTTATTATACTCTAATTATAGTAATAAAGTCAAGGAAATATGAAAAAAATATTTTGCATAACCATACATACAACTTACAATAAGTAAGGAAAGTAATTAAGTTAAAAATTACATGTTCTTTATACTATAATCGAAACACAAGATAGTAATTTATTATTGAAGTGGTAGTGTAAAATAAAACTTTACATAATTTTGAAAAAGTGATATAATGTTAATATCAAATTTTAGGAGGTATTAGATATGTACGAAGAGCTGAGACAGCGGAAAAAAGAATGTGAAGAGCAATTAGTAGAAATTGCGAAACAAGAAGATAAGTTAAAGGAAGAGCTTAAGAAAATTGCTGAACGGGAATATAAGTTAAAGCAAAAACTTAAATCTACTAGCAAAGAGCTTCAAGAAAAAGAAAAAGAGATATATGATATATTAGAGCAAATGCAGAAGAAACAACTGGAGAAGAAACAAAAAAAGCTGGAAAAAGCAGAAGAAGATATGAAAGAAACTGAGAAAAAAAAGGAAAATTTATATAAAGTTTTGTCGTCCAAACTTTTTTACAGGAGAGTTCGTAAGTCTTTTTCCAAATATAATTGGGAAAAGATGAATGAAGCTATACTCTCAGATGAGTTTGCTACTTTTGTTCTAAAAAACAGTTATGCTAATAGAGTCATAAAGGCTTTTAATGGAGAGGGTGAACTTAATCCAGCAATAATGAATGCAATGGTGTCGAAGCTAGAAAAATTAATTAAGTAATATCAAACCAAAAAATTTAAGATAGCTTTTTATTAAAATAGCTATCTTAAATTTTGTTGATAATGATGAACATTATTAAAATATAAATTTTATAAAATATATTACAATAAATAGGGCAAATAAATAGAAAAGC
>CAOSZT010000031.1 GCA_948528155.1 uncultured Clostridia bacterium
TTATATCTTATATAACAGTTGGACTAGAAATTGTAAAAAAAGCCGTAAGAAATATCAAAAGAGGAAAAGTTTTTGACGAAAATTTTTTAATGACAATTGCAACAATAGGTGCTTTTGGAATTGGAGAATTTCCAGAAGCAGTAGCTGTTATGTTATTTTATCAAATAGGAGAATTATTTCAAAGTTATGCAGTAGATAAATCAAGAAAATCTATTTCAAATTTAATGGATATTAGACCAGATTTTGCAAATGTAGAAAGAGAAGGAAAAATTCAAAAAATAGATCCAGATGATGTAAAAATAGGCGAAATAATAATAGTAAAACCAGGAGAAAAAGTCCCATTAGATGGTCATGTAATAGAAGGAAAATGCAGTTTAGATACAAAAGCATTAACAGGTGAAAGTTTACCACAAGAAATAACAAAAGGAAAAGAAGTATTAAGTGGTTGTATAAACTTAAATGGTGTAATAAAAATAAAAGTGGAAAAAGAATATGGTGAATCAACAGTAAGTAAAATATTAGACTTAGTAGAAAATGCAAGTAATAAAAAATCAAAATCAGAAAACTTTATTACAAAGTTTGCACAATATTATACACCAATAGTTGTAATCATTGCAGTAATTCTAGCAATATTACCACCACTAATTATAAAAAATGCAACATTTTCAGATTGGTTATATAGAGCATTATCATTTTTGGTAGTATCATGTCCTTGTGCATTAGTTATATCAATCCCACTAAGTTTTTTTAGTGGAATTGGTGGAGCCTCTAAAATGGGAATTTTAATAAAAGGAAGTAATTACTTAGAAGGATTGTCTCATACCGAAACAATTGTATTTGATAAAACTGGAACATTAACAAAAGGTGTTTTTGAAGTCCAGAAAATAGATGCAGTAGGTATTACTGAAGAAGAATTATTAAAAATTGTAGCATATAGTGAAAATTATTCAAATCATCCAATTTCTCTGTCTGTAAAAAAAGCATATGGTAAAGAAATTGATGAAAAACAAATTGAAAAAACAGAGGAATTATCAGGACTTGGAATTATTTCTAAAATTGGAGAACAAGAAATATTAGTAGGAAATGCAAAACTAATGAAGAAAAAACAAATCAATTTCACAAAATGTAATGATATAGGTACAGTTTTATATGTAGCTATAGAAAATAAATATGTAGGATATATATTAATTACAGACAAAATAAAAGAAGATGCAGAAAATACAATAAAAGAACTAAAAAACAATAAAGTAAAACAAATAATAATGTTAACAGGAGATAAAAAAGATGTAGGAGAAAGTGTAGCAAAAAAATTAAAATTAGATAATGTTTACACAGAATTATTACCAAATGAAAAAGTAGAAAAAGTAGAGAATTTATTAAAAGAAAAAGGAAAAAAAGGAAAACTTGTATTTGTAGGAGATGGAATTAATGATTCACCAGTTTTAGCTTTAGCAGATATAGGAATTGCAATGGGTAAGCTTGGTGCTGATAGTGCAATAGAAGCGGCTGATGTTGTTCTTATGACAGATGAGCCATCAAAAATAGTAGCTGCTATTAATTTATCAAAAAAAACCATGAGAATTGTTAAAGAAAATATAATATTTGCTATATTTATAAAGGTATTTGTTTTAGTTTTAAGTGCATTTGGTCTTTCAAGTATGTGGGAAGCAGTGTTCGCAGATGTAGGAGTTTCTGTGATTGCTATTATAAATGCCTTAAGAGTATCCATTACTAGAAGTAACAATTTCAATTAAAAATGTTAGGGTAAAAAAATCTCTTACATTTTTTACTAATTGAATATTTTAAGTAGAATTTTTATTAAAAAATTACAAAATATTTATAATTATTAAGATATTTTTGAGTAAAAAATGTATTAAATATATATCATTTCCAGATATTGTAAGAGAATTTTTTACCCTATAAAAATGTTAAAAACAGTTGAAATTTATGGCAGAATTTGTTATAATATAAATGTTAATCTTTAATTATACACAAAAATGGAAAAAGTAAATAAAATGGTTTATAGGTAAACCTTAAAAACCTAAAAATAATATAAAAGGGAAGGTAAGTATTTATGAAAGAAAGTAAAAAAAGATTGTTAAGTAAAAAAATAATAATCAGTATAGCAATAATAATCTTAGCATTATTATTAACATACAATTTAGTTACAGCAGACACAATAAAACTAGAAGCAAAAGTTAACAGTACAGAAACAGAAATAAAAGACGAACAAGAACTAACAATTACATTTAGCTTAGATAAATACAATGAAATAGAAAAAGGGATAAATGCTTATAAAGCAACACTAGTATATGACAAAAACATCTTTGAAGAAGTATTAGAAAAAGACTTTAAAAATCAAAATAATTGGGAAGAGTTAAAATATAACAAAGATACTGGAGAATTTGTAGCAATAAAAAGAGCAGGAAGTATAACACCAGAAGACATAGTAAAAATTGACTTAAAAGCAAAAAATGATTTAAAAGCAGGAAAAACAGAAATAAAAATAACAGAAATAGTATCTTCAGAAGGAAAAGCAGATATACAAATAAATGAAGCAAAAGTAGAAATAGACATATTAGAAGACCAACAAGAAGTACCAGATGTTCCTGAAAATCCAGACAAACCAGATAAAATCACTTCAGAAAAATATGAAATAGAAAAAGACTACATATTAAGAATTTCGCCAGAAACAACAATAAAACAATTTAAAGAAAATGTAACAACAGAAAATGAAATGACATTTTTAGATAAAGAAGGAAACACAATGAAAGACAATGATGTTATTTCAACAGGAGTACAAATAAAAGTAGGAAAGACCTTACAATATACTTTAATAGTAATTGGAGATATAGACAAAGACACAAAAATTACAATAAATGACCTTGCAAAATTAAAACTACATCTTATAAAATCTGAAGTTTTAACAGGAATAGAACTAAAAGCAGCATACATAGATAATGATGATGAAGTTACAATAAATGATTTAGCACAACTAAAATTAATATTAATAGGTCTATTAAATTTATAAAATAAGTAATTTATTTGAAGAAATATTTAAAATTAAGAAAAAGAAAATATAAGAAATGGGGGAAATTAAATTATGAATAAACATTTAAAAAATAATAAAAGTAAAATTAAATATATTTCAAGAATAGTTCTAATTTCTGCTTTATTATTAATAGTGTTTTTAGGAGTAATTTATGCAGTAAGTAACTTTTCCACAAAAGGTGAGTTAAATGATGATGGTGAAATAAACTACGCAGATGTAAATTTATTACAATTACATTTAATACATCTAAAAGAACTACCAGCAGACAAATTAGAAAATGCTGATATGAATAATGATGGAGAAATAACAGTAACAGATTTAAATATTTTAATAAAAAAGATAGAAAAAACAATAGATTATGAAGCAACAGTAAGAGAAATAGAAGCAAATAATTATTATCCAAACAAAAATGAAGAAATAACAATAAGTTTAGATATTGATGTAACCTATAATATAGATATTAAAACAATAACTATTAATGGAGAAGAGTATGAAACAGCAAAAAACGAACAAAATTTATATGAAGTTAAAATAAATGTAGGAGATACAAATGGCGTAAAAGATTATGAAATTGAAAAAATAACACTAATAAACAAAGAAGAAATTAACATCAATAAAACAATCAAAATAGATGTATTAAAAGCACAACCTCAAATTGAAAATTGGAAATTAACAGAAGATTTTGAAAAATCAGAATTAAATATATCATTTGATGTAGTAGATCCTGATGAAGCAGTTAATAAAGAAAATCCTGATGAAACAATAAGAACAGGAGAATACATAATAATTGAAAAAAATGAAGAAACTCAAAATTCAGAAGGAACAAATTATATACAACAAGGAGCAGTAAAAGTTGGTACTAATAACATAAATGTAAAAGTAGAAGAAAACAAAAAATATCAAATATTAGTAGAAGTACCATACAACCTAGATACAAATACATTAGAACAAGAAGGAGATAATACAGGTAGACTTACAAAAGATCAAGAATTAATTTTACTTAAAGATTATAATTTTGAACTAACTAATATAAGAACATATAAAGAAGAGCAAGAAGACACAACATCAGAAGAATTCAATATAGGTGAACATATAATGATAAAATTTGAAAGCACAAATGCAACAGAATATTCACCAGAAAATGTAATTATAAATGGAAAAAGATATGAACTTACAAAAGAAAACAATACTTATGTAGTATTTATAGATGGATTTGATAACTCAGGAAATAATAGCATAAACATAGAAAAAGTTATTTTAGAAAATGGAAAAGAATTGGAAGTAAATCAAGAGAAACAAGTAAAAATAATAAAAAATGCACCAACTGTTGCAAGATTTAGAAGCCATGAAAATACAGAAGAAAAAAATATAGATATGCTTATATTTATAAAAGACACAGATAAAACAATAACAAATTTAACTGTAAAATTAGTTGATGAAAATGATGATGAAATTACATCAAAAGATTTAACAGAATATTTAAAAGATGAAAATCTAAATGACAGTGAAGAAGAAGATATAAAAAATACATATTATATAAATACAAGTATAAACTTAGAAAATATACAATTACCAGATAAATATAAAATAAAATTAATTGCAACTTATTCTTTATTTGAAAATGACGAAAATTACACACATACAAAAACACTATTAGAAAATGAAGAAACATCTAATCCAACTGTTAATATAGAAAATGTACAAATATCAAACAAATATCCTGAAAAAGGAGAAAATATTACATTAACATATAAAATACAAACAAATAAAGAAAACACTAATATAACACATATTAGAGTAAATAACTTAAGATGTATTGCAACAAAAAATATAGATGAACAAGGAAATGCAACATATTCTGTAACTCTAAATGTAGGAGAAACAGCAGGTATAGTAGACTTAAATACTACAGACATTATATTTGAAGGAGATACATCAGTTAGTGTAACAAACCAAGTAAAAATAGATGTTTTAAAACAAAAACCTACTAGTGAAGCATTTTCACAAATAGATGATATAGAAAATAAAACTGTAAAATTAACTGCAAACATAGTAGACCCAGACAAAGCATTTATAAGTGGAAAAGCAGACCTTGTAAGAAATAGTGATAAAGAAATAGTAGCAACTAAAACATTTGATGCTGAACATATTACTTTTGAAATAAATAACATTGAAATAGGAACACAATATACATTAATTGCAAAAATGACTTATGATAGAGACACTAATGAAATAGAAGAAGAAACAAACCAAAACTATGTACGAGATGAAATATTTAGAGAAAGACCTATCCAATTAATTGCAGATTATGAACTAAAAATAGAAAATATTAAAACCTACAATGGAGAAAAAGAAACAAAATATTTTGAAAGAGGTCAAGAAGTAACTGTAAGTTTTGATAGTAATAATACAACAGAATTCTATCCAGTTTCAGCAATTATAAATGGAACACAATATGAATTAGAAAAAGTAGAACAAAACTATAAAACAAAAATACCAGTAGTTTCTACATTTGGCCCAAAAACAATAACAATTGAAAAAATAATTTTAAATAATACAAAAGAAATTGAATTAACAGAAAATAACGAAACAAGAGTAGGAATACTAAAATTAAGACCAACTGTTACAGACTTTGGATATAGTGAAAATACAGATAATGGAAATATTGATGTATCATTTAAAGTAAATGACACAGAAGAAGCATTAACAGGTGGAACTATAAAAGTAATAGATGAAAATGGAGTTAAAATAAAAGAAGAAGAATTAACACGTAATTCAAATGGAATTAGCTTTGAAAAAGGAATTAATGAAGAATTTGAAATAGTAATACTTGCAGATTATGATTTAGATACAAATCAGATTACAACTGGAGATAATGAATATGAAAATCAACAACTACTTAAAGAAGGAATTAATATAAGTGCAGAGCGTCTAATTGAATTAAAAGATATAATAACAATAAATCTATATTCAAAAGAAGACCCAACAGCAGAAGTTAGTAGCATAACAGAAGAAGAATTATCTACATTAGATGATTATTTAGTAAAAGTTATACAAAAAGAAATGCCTGTATTCTATGCTAAAATAAAGAGCTATGAAATAACAGAAGATGGAAATTTAGATTTTATTTTAGATTATGATAATGTAATTCAATATGAAAATGGCAAAAAACAAAATAAACTAAAAGTTAGATATGGAAAACTAAATAATGGAGTTGCTGAAAATAAAAGTATAGAAACTTTAATTGCAGAAATAGAAGCAAATCCAGATGGAAACTTTACACTAACACAAGATTATGATGTATCATATTTAAAAACAACAGAAACTTCACTTATTACATCTGAGTTTAGAGGTACATTAAATGGAAATGGACACAAAATATACAATTTAAGTAAACCATTATTTAACACACTAGAAAGTGCAACAATTCAAAATATTCAATTAGAAAAAGTAAATTTAATGGAAGCAACAAGTAGAGGAAGTATAGCAAATATTGCTACAAATACTACTATAAAAAATGTCCATATTAAAAACTTGCATATAACAACAAAAGTAAATCAAGTAGGTGGAATCGTTGGTGATTTAAACTCAGGAACTATTGAAGAATGTAGTATAACAAATTATAATGTAAATACATCTGGACATATTAGAATAGGTGGAATTGTTGGTGCTATGACAGGAGGAACAATTAAAAACTGTTATGTACAAGGTGAAGTAAATTCAACTCAAAGTAAAGATGGTAATGGAATAGGTGGTATTTTAGGTCACGCATTAGAAAATACACCAGTTACTATTGAAAACTGTATTACAAAAATAAATTATGTATGGAGTGGTGGAGGACCTAGACTTAATGGTGCTATAATTGGATTAGGAAATGGTACAGTTGCAACTTTAAAAAATAATGTAAGTTTATCAACTGGTACAGGTGTTTATAAAGTACATGGTGGTAATATTAATGCAAATGCTTCTACTAACAACTATGAGTTAGAAGAATCTGAATTAATATCTAATGCTTCAGGAGAAAGAGTAAAGAAAGTTTTTAAAAATAATATAACAAAAGAATTCTTTAAAGATAGTGCAAAATTTGATGAAAGTATATGGAATTTAGATAATGTATCTTATGACAATATACCAACATTAAAAGGAAACAAGGAACAAGATGATAATACACAAAACAATGCAGAAGAAATAGATGCAGATTTATATATTCCAGAATATAATAGGATAAAAAATACACCAGGATTTAATACAAATAAATTAATAGCATATCATAATATACAAAAATTAATGCCATATTATGATGCAAAATATGTAGTATTAGATAGTGTTAATATATCAAATACAGATACATTAAATACAAAAACTATAAAACATATACTACCTTATGCAGACAATAAACTTGTAACATATTTAACATCAAAAGCATATAACGGAATAACAAGTATAAAAGTTGTATTCACTGATAATACTGTAGAACAATATGAAGTAAACTTTGAAAAACTTATGGGAAATATTGCAATATATAAAATACCAGAATTAAATCTAAGTTATGCGTTTGGAAATTATATTATAAATGAAGATTCAGAAGTTGTAAAAAAATTAGCTGATTATATAAAATCATTAGATTATAACACAGTGTTAGAGCCACTTACTGCAGCAGCAGATAGCAGATTATATAGAGATAATTATAATAATGTAATTAAAAATATGGCAGAAGAAATGGCACTTCAAATTTTACAAAATGATGAAAGCAGTATACTTATGTTAAACAATGAGATACTAAACAAAAAAATAGAAAAAGAACTAATTGGAACTGAAAAAATAAATAAAATCATTTATGCATATAATTACTATCAACGTTGGTATGGATTTGAAATAGGTGGTGCAAAAGTATCAGATATTATACTATTTGAAGGTAAAATGTATTCAAACCCAATGACATTTTATAATGTAGTAAATGAAGTATTTGTAGGAAATCTAAATCCAGGAGGAACAGATGGATTTTATACAAGTTGTCTAAAAAAATATACAGGAAGTTCAACTGTTGGCTATTTCCTAAATTATATAATAGCTAATATTGGTGGATATGAAGATGTAAATGACTGGTTTACTGAGTATTTTGGTGCTAGAAATATACTAGCTGAAGTTTCAGTAGATCATCTACCTGAAATAGGGTATCGTGGTTGGTATCAACTTATCAAAAATGCAAGAATGATACTTCCAGTTATTACTTTACCAAATGATTGTGCGTATATGATTTCTGGACCTGCTCATTTACAATTTGGACCTTCACAATTATATCATAAAGATCCTCAGACTGAAGCTGGAAGAACAGAAGTTAAAAACAAAGTAAATAATCATGTTAAACTTGTAAAAAGCCATTTTTCTACTTTAGCAGATTCATTTGACTATAAAAAATGGAATAACTACTGTATTATGGTCTATGATTGTACAAAAATAATTACAGGTTATAAAAATACTTATTTCCCTGGTACAAATATTATAATATCAACAGGTCCAGTTTATACACAAGGAAAAGTTGGTCAAGAATATCCATTCTTTAAGAATTTTAGTGAAGTTTTAGGACTATGGCAACCAGGTGGTAGCTCAGCTGGTGTAGGTAATACTGCTGGATTCTTATGGTTCCAAGCAAGACCAGGACTTACTAATTTTGATACTTGGACACACGAATTTGAACACGCTTTATATGATAAAATAATGTTATATCAACGTGGTGCTAGAGTGCAACTTGAAACACTTACAGAAGGTAATGTTCAACAATATGCTAATTGGAGTGAAAACAATCTTACTCAAGATGTTGGACCATATTACTTTAATACATCTTTCTATTTGAATAAAGAAGGTAATGCGACTCAAAATCTAACTCCTGAGAGAATTAATACAAGGGAAAAATTAGAAAATTATTATAAAGGACAACAAAATGCACTAGATTTACTAGATTATATTGAAGGAAAAGCATTTATTAGATTAACACCAGAACAACAAGCAAAGATTGCAACAAGAATGAATATATCTGCTGGTTGGACTTCTTGGGGAGGAATTACGGCAGCACAAGCTACTGCTATGAATTTAACATCATTAGAAGCTTTATATGATAATAGAATTGTGCTAAGACCAAATAATGCTTGGGGAGTAAGTGTAAGAGGATTAGCTGTAATTAATGGACTTGGTTCAAATGATTATGGATTTGAATCCGTATGGGTAAACCGTTGGTTTTTAGGTCATTTAGATGGTGGATATGCTGATGCATTCTCTACTAAACGTAATTTCTTTGAAATGCTAGGTTATGCGGGAGTTGATGGATATGTTACTTATGGTAGCAGAGCATCTGCTAATGACTTAGATGCAATTAAAAAAATTACTAAAATGGTAACTGGTACTGAAATGGATTGGAAACAATACAAAATGAGTAGATATGCAACAGTTGAAGAAAATATTAATAATAATAAATATATAGATGTTGAATATATGATAGACAGATTTACTGAAGCATTAACAAATGATGCTAATAATGGAGATAGAAATATCTCTCAAAGAACAAATCTTAGAAAAATATATTATCATTACTTAAAAAGTGCTACAAATGACTTTGTGGCTGACCCACTTGGAACAGATGTTGAAGTAACACATATACAAACGGCAGAAGAATTAGTAGAGAAAATTAATAATAAACCTTATGGCTACTATGTACTAGATAATGACATTGATTTCTCAGAAATGACTACAAATGTAACTCAAACATTTATGGGTAGATTAGATGGTAATGGACATAAAATAATTGGTAATAAAATACCTGTATTTAATAAAATCAGATATGGATATGTTGGAAACTTAACATTAGAAAACACAGATATTCCAAGAACTAATACTACTTCAGGAGCTTTAGCTAATAAAATAGAATCTAGTACAGCAGAAAAAATAAATGCTACAGGATTAAAAATGTTCTTTGGTACTAGAAATGATTTAAGCTTAATTGGTGGAGCTGTTAGTAATGTAATTACTAGAGAATGTACTGTAGAACGTTTAGTTACAAAGATTTCGAACAAAAATGAATTTGTAGAAAAATTAACTGCTGAACCAGGTGGATTATTTGAATTAACAGGTGATATAGACTTTAATGGACATACAGCTACAACAAATACTATTATAGCAGGAACATTTACAGGAAAAATAGATGGAAAAGGATACACAATTTCAAATCTAAATAATAGTGCATTATTTGAACAATTTAATGGAACAGTAGAAAACTTAAATATGGAAAATTGTACAAATACAAAAGCAACAACAGACTTTGTTGGAATATTTGCATTAAAAAGTTCAGGTGCTAAATTTGCTAATATGAAATTTAACAATGTAACAGTACAAGGTAGAAACAATGTTGCAGTAGTAGTTGCAGTAGATAATAGTAATTCAACTTTTGATAAAATTAGTATCAAAAATGCTAATTTAAGTGGAAGTGGAGTATATATTGCAGGGCTTGTTGGTAGAAAATATGGAGGAACAGTAACAAATGTATATGTCGATGGTAATTTATCTGTTACAGCGATAGCAAATGCAGGAATTATAGGTTCAACAGAAACAAATGTTACAGTATCAAATGTAATATCAGATGTAAATATTGAAAGAACATCAGATTCAGAAAAGAAAAACAGAAAACAAAATGCAGGAATTATTGGATTACCAAATAGTAATACAAGTCGTATCAAAAATTCATTGTCATTTGGAAATATGTCAGCTTATACAGAAGATATGATTCCTAGCAAATTTATGTATGCAGATGAATCGTTTATTAAAACAATGCTTACAAAATGTTATGAATATTCTGAAGCAACAGGAAAAAGTGATGCTACATCAAATACAGTTGGAAATTTAGATGTTGTTTCTAAGTCAGATTTAAATAAAGAGTTTTACAAAAACTTAGAGTTTGATGAAGATATTTGGGATTTAGATAATCTTAATAGTAAGGGTTATCCAGAACTAAAATAAGAAGTAAATACTGAAACTTAAAAATTAATATAGCTATAATAATTATAGCTATATTAATTTTCCTAAAAGAAGGTAGAAAAATTTATTATTAGATTTTTCTACCTTCTTTATTATAAATTCTTACTCCTGCCAATTGCAGATACAAGATATGTCTCAATATATTAATTACAATCATTACAATTATTAGAAGTATCAGAGTTTTCACATAAATTTTTTTCACACATTTCAGGTGGCTCTTTAAAACTTAAATACCAACTAATACCATTTCTATTTTCATTAATAAAATTCTGTCTTTCCTCTAATTCACAAAAAGTATGAGGAGGTGGAACAACTACAGGTTGACCAGGCATCCAATTTGCAGCAGTTGAGCCATTACTACAATCAGCCATTTGTAAAGCCTGAACTGTTCTTATAATTTCTGGTATAAATCGACCTACATTTAAAGGATAAACCATAATAGTTCTTACAATTTGCTTATCATCAATTATAAAAACATTTCTAACAGTTTCTGTGGTACTTATATCATTAGAAATCATACCATATTTTCTTGCTACTTGACCGCTTCTGTCTGCAACAATAGGGAAGGGAAGCTTGATACCTGTTTTACAATAAATATCATATATCCAAGCCAGATGTGATGCATTGCTTTTGTTACCAATTATGCACTTTCTATATTTAATTGTTCTTTTACAATGTTTAATTCTGAAAAATTAAAGTATATGTATATGTTTTTAAACTCATCTAATTCTATTCTATCTATTAATTCAAACAATATCTTTTTACTTGGATTTTCAAATTTCAAAAATTCTTCAATTACTTTGTCAGCTTTTTCTTTATTTTGATTTATTTGAATGTTATTTTGTAATACTTTTATTTTGTCTTGTATATTGGCTTTATCCTTTATTAACTTTTCTTTCTGTTCGATAAAATGTCTTGAATATCTAAAGTAATCATCGTTTGTAATAATTCCATTTAAGTTATCCATATACATTTTATCTAATTTTTTTGATACATCTTCTATTTTACTTTTTATATTTAATAATTTTTCTTCTTCTAATTTAATAAGTGAAGAATAACTATCTTTATTTTTCTCATAAATCAATTTTAAAGCATTTTTATCGCAAAATGTATTAACTATATCTTTTATATTGTTAAGCACTTTATTTTCAAATTTGTTATAATTATAGTTACAAGTTTTGCATTTCTTATCTTTTCCTCTAGCTAAACTACAATCTATGTAGCCAATCTTATTAACTTTACCTCGATAACAAATTCTAAGTTGCCTACCACAATTATGGCAAAAGATTAATCCTTTTAATAGTTCAGTATGTTTTGGTGTTGATAGACTTTTTTTACTTTTTAAAATTTCTTGTGCTTTAATAAATATATCTTTTTCAATAATAGGTTGATGAGTATTTTCTACTCTTATATATTCACTTTCATTTTTAGGTTTTCGCTTTTTTACTTTATAGGAAACAGAAACACATTTATTTTGAACGGTATTTCCAATATATACTTCGTTTACAAGCATTGCTCTTATAGATTTTGGATTCCATGTTGTCCTTTGATGTTTCAAATTAAGATATTTACTTGGTGGATCAATTCCTTCTTTATCTAAAATATTTGATATTTTTTGTAATCCGTTTCCTTGTATATATAGTTCGAATATTTTTTCTACTACATAAGATACATTTTTATCTATCTCTAGCTTGTTTTTATATATTGCACTTTTTTTATAGCCATAGGGAGCAATACTTCCTAAATATTCTCCTTTTAATTCTTTTTCTCGCAAAACTCCTTTGATTTTTTTTGAAATATCTTTTGCATACATATCATTTATGATTGCTTTAAAAGGTGTTACATCATTGTTTGTACTATCTAAAAATGTATCTATTCCATCTAATACCGAAACATATCTTACATTTTTTTCTGGAAAGTAATTTTCTATATAGTAACCTGTTTTTATATAATCCCTTCCAAGTCTTGATAAGTCTTTTGTAATAATCATATTAATTTTTTTGTTTTCTATATCTTGTATCATTCTATTAAAATCTGGTCTATCAAAAGTTGTTCCGCGATATGCCATCATCTTTGTACTCATCTATGAAAATAAGCTGATTTTCTTTTATATATCTTTGCAAAATATCTCTTTGATTTGAAATACTATCACTTTCTAATTTGTCTCCATCTTCACGAGATAAACGTATATATATTCCTACTTTAAATGCTTTATTTATGGCGTTTTGATTGCTAAAACTCATTTGCACCTCCATTATTCTAGCAATCACCTGCTAGAAAGATTATATAGCTATTTATTCAAATATTCAATGCTCTTTATCACTTTTAGTTGTATCTTTAATGTATGAAATAAAACTCTTTTGTATTTGTATATTTATATCTTCTTTGTTATTGTTAAATATATAAATAACTTGTTCTTTTTTCTCTTTATCATTTTCATTCATTGTTTATTCACCTTCGTAAATTTTATTAAAACTAAATTTGAAAAATGACTAATCTTTAGCTTTAATTTACGAATAAATTAACATATGATTTTTGTATTGGATTAAAATGGGTATATAAAAAGAAAAAAGGGTACAAAAAAAGAAGACATTATATCTTCTTTTTAATTTGGAATTTATCTTTCCAATTCATCTATTCTTTTATCCATATCTTCCATTGTTTTAATTGGTAATCCATCAACTTTTGCTCCTTTAGGCCAAGTAATCTTCTTTCCTGTTTTTTGCTCTATATACGCATCTATTTCTTCATCTTCCATTTGTATTAATTTTTCATATGGTATACCTATTCTTTTTGAAAGTAGTTCTTTAGTTTTATTTGATAATTGATAACTCATTTTACATTCCTCCTAAATGTTATTTTATCAAAAAATGTTTATAAATACAATAGCAAATTTTTTGCATAAAATTTGCTCCGAATATTTAGAATCATTTTTAATGCCCAATATTCGCCAGCTTGGCATTTTCTTATGACTAATTACAAAAAATATAGCATTAGTAAGACTTCGGCTATAATTATAAATAGAACAACTACAATAAAATCAAATAAAAGCATAGATTTTGCAAAAATCTATGCTTTTATTTGTTATGCGTAGAAGTTTGAAACCGAGCGAGGTTTCAAAAAGAGTAAGAAAAAGTTGTAAATCTTTTTCTTGCTCTTTTTCAATAAATGCAGATATGCAATTTATTGAAAATCTAACAAATGACAAGTTCATTTGTTAGGAAAAAATCAAAAATGCGAATAGCAATTTTTGATTTTGGGTTGTAGGGTTGCCAAACCCTGCCATACAGGACAAACTTGTTTGTCTAGTATGTTAGACATTCAAAGAATATCTTGAGCAAAGAAGGAGGTTCAAAGAAGATATGAGCTATGCTATTATAAGAAATGATAAATTAACAAGAGTTGATGCACAAGGGTCATACATTCACAATGATAGAAGGTCAAAAGGTCATTCTAATAAAGATATTGACCCTACAAGAACACATCTTAATTTTTGGTGTAAGAAAAATGAACTAACTTATATAAGAGAATTTGATAAAATGAAAAAGGAATATGATTTAAAAGGCACTATTAGAAGTAATAGTAATATCATGTGTGAAATGCTGATTACTTCTGATAATGCCTTTTTTAATAAAATTGGTTTAGAAGAAACAAAACGATATTTCAAAGAAAGTTATAAATTTGTATGTAATTACAAAAATCTTGGAGAAAAGTATATTGTATCAGCAGCAGTACATTTAGACGAAACCACTCCACACATGCATTTAGTGTATATACCAGTAATTCATACAAAAGATAAAGAAGGAAATGACATTGATAAAATATGTTGTAGAGATTTTTGGAAAGGTAGAGATAGTTACAGACAACTACAAAATGCTTTTCACAAATATATAACTTCAAAAGGCTTTGATTTAGAGAGAGGTTTACCAGTAGAAGAAACTGGAGCAAAACACGAAAAAATTGGAGATTTAAAGAAATTGACTAATTTTGAAAATACTAAAAAGGTATTAGATAATATCAAACTAGAATTACCAGAAACACCAAATATAAATGATATTAAACTAATAAAACTTAATAGAGAAAAAGTAGAAAATGAAATAATTAAGCCTAAAGATGATAAAATTATGGAATTGTATCAAGAAAATTTAAAATTGCATAATGAATTATCAAAACAAGTAAATTTAGTTAATACGGCTGAAAAATATCAAAAGGAAAGAGATTCCATACTTGCTGACAATAAAGAACTTCATAATCAAGTAAATAATATTAAAGTAGAATATAAGGAAAAAGAATTTGATATTGAATGGAAATATAAAAATAAAATCAAAAGTTTAGAAAAGGAAAATAATCATTTATACAAAATTATAGATAAATTCTATGAAACTGTTGATAAGTTTATAATTTGGATTTGTCATAAATTTGGTATTGGCGAATCTAATGAATTAGTTAGAAATTTTGAAAAAGAAACTAATACTTTTATCGATCCAGTAAAACAAATTAAACATGAAGAAAGAGAAAAAGAATATGAACTAGAATTATAGAGAGCAGATAATTCTGCCCTCCATTATAAACATTACTTACAGTTTATCTTTCTTCTTCATGTTCAACTTCTTTTAATGCAAGAACTTTTTCAATTCCACTAATTACTTCTTTAGTTTTTACATCCATTTTTTCTGTTGCTTCTATAAGATTAAAATCTCTATGACGGCACCAAAATTTTCTTATTCTATCATCTAACGAAATGGCATTTTCTAAATCTTCTTGTCTAGCTTTATTATTCATACAATACATTTCTGGAAATTTCTTTGCTATCGTTTCTAAACAAAAAACGGCATCATATTGACTTAATAATTGTTCATAAGAAGTTCCATATTTTCTAAATATCTCTTGTATCTCTTCCAATGAAATATATGCCATAGCATCAATAGGAGCACGATCAAGTATAATTAAACTCTTTTCATTTGGAGTTTTATTGGCAGCTCTGGTATATGCATCTTCTAGTTCTAATTGCATTTTTACAGTAATATCTTGAAATAAGTTTCCACCAATTTTTCCAGGATTTATTCCTCCTAATATCAATTCAGTTGCCATCTCATTTACTATGTAAACTGAATATCCTATTTTATTAAAATGTTCTTTTAATGGTTTTAAACATTCAGTTTTTCCTGCACAACTTCCACCTGTCAATACAATTTTATTTATATTATTATTCATTAAATTATTCCCCCTAACTTTTTTATAATTTTAAGCTACTTTTATTCCTGTATCTACAACTTCTTTAACAAAAGGATTCGAAACTTTTTCGTAATCTTCTGTTGTTATTGGGTGTGGCTCTATTCTAGCATCTATGTCCCAAGTCATTCCCATTAGAACTGCCATACAATCATAAATATCTTCAAAATCATCAGAAATAACTGCAATATCTATATCGCTATCTTCATTTTCTGTTCCTTTTGCATAAGAGCCAAATAATATAATAGCTGTAACATTATATTGTTTTTTTATTTCTTCTATAAATTTATTTATACTATCTTCAATATCTTTATTTATTGTTCTTTCAACCATTTTCGTACCTCCTCGATATTTTTTACTTGCTCAGATGTGTATTCATCTGTGCATTTTTCATCAAAAGTTCTTTTATAATCATCATATCTAGCACTTATATTAAATGTATTTATAGTTTGTATTTTTTCTCTTATTTCTGTTTGTACTTCTAAATTTGCTTTTTGATAAAGTAATATTAAATTATGAATTTTAGGCGCTATTGGATCATCTGGATTATTTTTTGCATACAATCCTTTTAAAAGTTTTTCAATTACTAAATGTCCCATAAATAAACACCAAGTATTCTTTTTTCCAGC
>CAOSZT010000032.1 GCA_948528155.1 uncultured Clostridia bacterium
AAGATTTATCAAGACTTGGAAGAGATTATATAAAAACAGGTTATTACATAGAAAACTATTTTCCAGAAAATCAAGTAAGATATGTTTCAATATTAGATGGAATAGATACATATAGTGAAACAGTAAACAATGATATTACACCATTTAAAGCAATATTAAATGATATGTATGCAAAGGATATATCAAAAAAGATAAGAAGTGTTTTTAAGGAAAAACAAAAGCAAGGAGAATATTTATGCAGTACACCAGCATATCGGATACAAAAAGGATTTAACTAATAAAAACAAATTAGTAATTGACAATAATGTTGCAGATATAGTAAAGAAAATATTTGATATGTATATAAGTGGCACAGGGAGTAAGTTGGTTGTTGAATATTTAAATAAAAATTATTATTTAAGTCCATCAGGTTATAGAAAGACTGGAATTGTCCAAAATGAAAATAAAACGAATTATTTTTGGAATGCAACTACTGTATGTGATATGTTGAAAAATGAGGTTTATATTGGAAATACAGTTCAAAATAAAGTATCTGTTGTTTCATACAAGGTGAAGAAAATTCGCAAAGTAGAAAAAGAAAAATACATAAGAGTAGATAACACTCATGAACCAATTGTTGATAAAGATATATTTGAAAAAGCACAAATAATACATAAAGAACGAGCCAAAAAAGTTGTAAAACAATATGATTATTTACTACGAGGTTTGATATACTGTAAACATTGTCGGTTGGCAAATGCAAATTGTATTAAAAGTAAATCATAATAGCAATCGACCAAAGATTCCATATATAGTAGATACAGATTATAAAAAACGAGGTTGTTATGTAAGAAATTTGAATTATCCAAAGTTTGAAAAAAGAATATTAGAAATTATAAAGCAAGTTTGTAGGATATATGCTAATCGTACTATGTTAGAAGAAACTTATAAGAAAGTAAAAGATAGATCAATCGATTTAATAACATCTGTTAAAAAGCAAATTGAAACAATAGAAATTAAAATAACAGAAATTAATAAAAATTTGGATAGTTTATATAAGGATAAATTAAATGACATATTGACTGATATTGATTTTACAAGAATATCTGCAAAGTTTGTTGCTGAAAGAGAGAAATTAACAAAAGAAAAAAGTGAACTAATGGATAGATTTCAAAATTTACAGGGGCAAAGAACTATCAAAAATAAAAATGATGAAAAACAAATGAATAAAACAATAACTGAATTTTTAGAAATGCAAGAAATAGATAAATCTTCCTTATTTAGATTGATTGATAAAATAGAGATAGACAAAGACAAAAATGTTTTTATTTCATTTAATTTTGCACCATTAAATACAATAAATGAAAATATGGATGAATTTATTGAAGTGGAAAAGATTCTAAATAATAAAAAGGTAATATAACTATGATATTAAAGACAATAGAAATGTAGAATATAACTACATCATTTTTTGAAAATAAAAAGGTGGAAGTTAATCAAACTTTCACCTGTGGTATTAAAAATATACCAACCACAAAAATAATTTAATAAAACGCAGTAATCATCTATATTACAGAGTTGGTGTTAGAATAGATATATAGACACAAAATTATACGAATTGATGAAAAGATGATATAATATTATGCAAATGTAAAAGGAGTGTCTAAAAATGAAAACATATACAGAGGAATTTAAAAAAACAATTGTAGAATTATATGAAAATGGAAACAAAAACAAATCAGAATTAGCAAGAGAATATGGCACATCAGAAGGAAATGTAAGAGCATGGATAAAAAAATATGGAAAAATAAAAACAACAACAGGAGAAATCACGAGTAATGATGAAATATTAAAATTACAAAAAGAAAACCAAGAAATAAAAACAGAAAATGAAATATTAAAAAAAGCACTAGCCATATTCTCAAGACAACAGAAGATAAAATAAAATTTATAGATGAATTAAAAAATATGTATGATATAAGAACAATGTGTAAAGCAGTAAAGTTGCACCATTCAGTATATTATTACCATAAAACAAATAAAGAAAATAGATATAAAAAAGCAAATGAAGAATTAGATAAAAGAATCAAAGAAGAATATGAAAAATCCAAAAAAAGATATGGTTCACCCAAAATCACAAAAATATTGAATAAACAAGGAATAAAAGTAAGTCAAAAAAGAGTTGCAAGAAGAATGAAGAAGATAGGTTTAAGAAGTATTATAGTAAAGAAATATAATCATAGTAGAAATAAAAAAGTAGATTATGAAAACAAGGAAAATATACTTGATCAAAACTTTAAAGCAGAGAAACCAAGTGAAAAATGGGTTGGAGATATAACATATATTTATACCAAAGAAACAGGCTGGACATATCTTGCAATAGTAATGGATTTGTTTGATTTAAAAATAATAGGATGGTCATATGGAGTAAATATGACAGCAGAATTAGTAGTAGAAGCATTTAGAAAAGCGAAAAATGAAAGATGTACAACAAAAGGAATGATATTTCATTCAGATTTAGGGAGTCAATACACATCAAATGAATATGAAAAGATATTATTGGAAAATGATGTAAGACACTCATATAGTAAAAAAGGATATCCTTATGATAATGCAAGTATGGAGAGCTTCAATGCCATATTAAAAAAAGAAGAAGTAAATGTAAATACGTATGAAACATTTGAAGAAGCCAAATTAGCAATATTTGAGTTTATTGAGGGCTGGTATAATAATAGAAGAATACATAGTACTCTAGATTATAAAACACCCAATGAAAAATATAATGAATACAAAAAGAATATAGCATAAATTAAAGTTGATATAAATGTTAAAGATTTTCTTTAATATTTATATCGACTCATCAAGCGAAGCTTGAAAAAAATATATAAATTCGTGGAAAAATGTGTCTAAAAACTTGACCTAAGTCCAAGTTTCTTTTATCGTTGGAAGTTCCGAGTATTAACGAAGGAAAGCTCCATACGAGAAAAGTATGCGAATTGGTACAAATTCTTGAAAATTTATTTTTTAGAATTTGTCAATTCGTATTTCAAAAGAGAAACCCTGTATTTTTTATGCAAAATTACTGCTAGAATTGGAGTGGTATATGAAAGAAAATCAAGATAATGTTGGATATTATTCTATAATTCCAGCAACAATTTTATACAATAAAGAACTAAAAGCAAATGAAAAATTATAATATGCAATTATAACATCA
Organism: uncultured Clostridia bacterium; assembly: GCA_948528155.1. GTDB lineage: Bacteria > Bacillota > Clostridia > TANB77 > CAG-508 > CAG-269. The sequence goes on from CAOSZT010000032.1 coordinate 3,194, forward strand.
CTTGCTTATAAAGAAGGATATTGTTTTGCAACAAATAAATATTTAGCAGAAAAATTATGTGTAAATCCTAAAACAATTTCAAATTGGATTTCAGATTTAAGCAAAAGAAATTTTATAATTGTTGAAGTAATTAGAAATGAGAATAAGCAAATTATTCAAAGAAAAATTTATATAAATGATGTACCCTATCCATTAAATATTGGATACCAGTATCAATCAAAAAATGGACAGGCTATCCATCAAAAAGTGGAAGATAATAGTATAAGAAATAATATTAAAACTAATAAAAAGGGTTATTCAAATTATACAAATCAAAGAGAATATTCAGAAGAATTTTTGAATAGTTTGTATGCAAATTCACAATACATAAATTAAAAATTTTGATGAAAAAATCAAACGAAGACTTATAAAAAATGAATAAAAAATTCTCCCAGCGGGTTAAAAAGGTATTAGGAGATTTTCTCCTAAACGGCAATTTGTGGTCCATTGGACCAAGCCGGCGAATATTGGGCATTAAAAAATGCCACAATATTCGGATCAAAAATCTTTTGCTAAAAATATCAAATTTTGATTTGCTAGTATTGATATTTTATAACAAAGAAGTTTTAGTATATAAAGGAGTGAGTTAAAATGGAATTAAATTCAGATAATAGAACAGAAATGATAAAAGCAAGAGTATCTGAAGAAGAAAAGATTTTAATAAAAGCAAAAGCAGAATATTATGGATATAAACAATTATCTAAATATATAAGAGATTCTGCAGTTTATGAAAAGGTAACTAATATTGACTTAGTAGGAAAAAATGAAATATTAAAAGCATATTCAGATAATACACAGATATTAAAAGAAATGAATAAAAGTATAAAACATATTGCGATATTTGCTACACAAATTGATAAATACGAAAGAGAAGAACTAAAATTTAAAATGCTTGAGATTTTAAAGAATCAAAAAGAAATGATAAAGTTAATTGATAAAAAATTAGATTTAGATATATGGCAAGAAGTAAATCATAGAAAATTAAATAAAAGGGCTGACAAATAAAATTGACAAATTACCAAAATAGATACATAATGTTATTATATAATATGTAAAATTAGAAGGTGAAAGTAATGAACATTTCTAAATTAGTTCAAGAGTGTATCGAAAATTATCAAGATACTGAGCCTATATTTATAGAAGATGTAAAAAAATATATCACAAAAAAATGTGATAAAAAAGATAATGTTATAAAGAATGTAAGTATAATATTAAATAAGTTAAAAAGAAAAGGAATTATAAAATCTGCATATAGAGGAATTTATTATAAACCTGGAAGGTGTGTTTTTGGAGAAACTGGATTAGACTATACAAGATTGATAAAATTAAAATATTTAAAAGATCGAGAAGGCAATATAAAAGGATATATAACAGGGGCTAAATTATTTAATTGGATAGGATTTATAACATTAGTTCCTAATGTAATGGAAATAGTAACAAATGAATGTAAATATTATAAAAAATATGATGATAAATTAAGAACATACATTATAAAACCTAAAATGCAAATAACAAACGAAAATCATCAATATTTACAATTTTTAGATATTTTAGAAAATAAAGATAATATCCATATTGAAGTAGAGAAAGAAAATAAAATCTTATATAATATCATAAGAGAATGTAATTTAAATTTTGAAAAATTAATAAAATATGCTAAAGAAACAAATAATAAAAAAGCATTAGTTAAACTATTAATATTAAAAAAGTGAAAATTATTTATTAAAACAATTGATTTTGAGATAAAATAATGATAAAATATTGATAATAAATGTAAAGGAGAGTGTGAGCTATGATTAATATTAGACCAGTGTCAGATTTAAGAAATAAATATCCAGAAATAGAGGACTTAGTTTTAAAAGAAGATGAAGCAGTTTATTTGACCAAAAATGGATATGGTTCAATGGTAGTTTTAAGTTTAGAGAAATATGCAGAAATGCTAAAAAGTTTAGATAAAGAAAAAGCTTTAGAGGCAAGATTTGGAGTCATTGATATTGATAAAGCTCTAGAAGAAGCAGAGGAAGAAGCTAATAATCCTAACACTAAATGCCATTCTCATGAAGAAATGAAACAAATGGCAAGGAGGATAATTGATGGTAAATAAAAAATATGAAATAGAATATCTTCCAACATTTATTTCACAATTTAATAATATTTTGTATTACATTACATATGAACTTAAAAATAAAATAGCAGCAGATAATTTTTATAATGAAGTAGTGAAACAAATTGAGATAAGAAGCGAAGCTCCAGAAGCGTACGAAGTTTTTAAAACAATTAAAAAAGGAAAAACAGATATTGAATTAAATGAAATTGGAATAGAACAGGCAAAAAAATTAAAAGAATTAATAAAAGATTATAATATTGATTTAATCATAAGTTCACCATTAAAAAGAGCAAGAAAAACAGCTGAAGTTATTAATGAAGCAGTAAAGTGTAACATTATATTTGAAGAATCATTAAAAGAACGCGGATATGGAATTTTTGAAGGTATGATAAGAAAAGAAATAAATGATGAATTAATAAATTCAGATATACTAAATAATTATCAAATAAATAAGGAATATAAAGAAATTGAAACAATACAAAGTTTATGTAATAGAGTATGGAAATTACTTGATAAATTAAAACAAGAATATAAAGATAACAATATTCTTTTAGTAACTCATGGTGGAACAATAAGAGCAATTAACGGATACTTTAATGGGACTAATGAAAAAGGAATAATAGACAATCCAGGACTAAAGAATTGCGAGATAAAGCTTTATGAGTGTTAGAGAAAATAAATATAACAGCAGTAAATAAAATTAAAGGAAAATTAGCTAAGTAAAGATCTAATATGTGAAAACATATATTAGGTCTTTTTTTCTTATAAAAGTAAAAACTTTTCAAAAATAGCTTCGCTTTTGGTATAAAAACAGGGCTTATATATAGAAATACTAAACAGCACATTGACAAATACACTTGTTTTAAGTGTCATAACAAGCCATTTTCTTTAATATTCTGTATTAAAAGGATTTAATGAAAAAATGAAAAGGAGCTGATGTCAATGTGAATAAAGATAAAAAAGATAACCCAAAAGATAAATTAGAATTTAATACATATTGCATTTTTACAGAAGAAAAGCAGGGAGTTAAAGAAACAATAGGATTAATTTTTAAAGATTATATAGAAAATTTAAAAATAAAAGTTAAGTAATTATAATAAAGTATTTGCAAAATTATTTTGAGCACGTTACAATTGTTGTAGTAGATGATTACGGATAGGAGGTTAAATGCTAAACTTGAAATACCAAAACTTCAAAGTACGGAATTTATATAAGACTATCTAGAGAAGATGGCGACAAGCAGGAAAGCGAAAGTATCGGTAATCAAAGAAATATTTTGCAAAGATATGTAAAGGAGAATGATTTAGAGCTAATCAAAGAATATGTTGATGATGGTATCTCTGGAACTACATTTGATAGACCTGGATTCAATAAAATGCTACAAGATATTGAGAACAGAACTATTAATATGGTTATAACAAAAGATCTATCAAGACTTGGAAGGGACTATATTAAAACAGGGCATTACATAGAAAATTACTTTCCACAAAACAATATTAGGTATGTTGCAATAACAGATGGTATAGATACCTATATTGATAGCACAAATAACGATATAACACCTTTTAAAGCAATTATGAATGATTATTATGCTAAAGACATTTCAAAGAAAATTAGAAGTGTTTATAAGGAAAAACAAAGACAAGGCGAATATCTATGTAGCACTCCAGCATATCGGATATAAAAGGAATCCTAGCATTAAAAATAAGCTAATTATTGATGAACAAGTAAAGAACATTGTAGAAAAAATATTTGATATGTATGCAAATGGACATGGTAGTGTAGAAATAGTAAATTACTTAAATTCCAACAAATACTTATCCCCTACTGGTTATAGAAAAACTGGTTTGGTACAGGATGAAAACAAAATAAACTATAATTGGAATGAAGTAACACTATGCAATATGCTAAAAAATGAAGTTTATATCGGAAATACAGTCCAAAATAAGAAATCAGTTGTATCATATAAAGTACATAAAATAAGAACAGTTGAAAAAGAAAATCAAATAAGAGTAAACAATACACACGAAGCCATTATTGATAAAGACATATTTGAAAAGGTACAATGTATTCTTGAAAAGAGAGGAACAAATACAAAACTTAAATATGATTACTTATTAAGGGGATTACTTTACTGTTATCATTGCAAAAGAAAACTGCAAATTGTGCTTAAGAAAAATTCAAGAAAAAACGCACAATCACATCCATATATAATATGTGCAGACTATAAAAAAAGAGGTTGTTATCCATTAAGTATCAATTATGAAAAGTTTGAAAAGCATATTATTTATGTTGTTAAAAAGATATGCAAAATATATGCTGATAAAGAAATTTTTTATTCTATTTATGAAAAATATCAAAACAAAATACTTGATATAAGAGAAGGATATAAGAGAAAAATAGAACAAATTGATAAAACTATATTAGATATAAATAACAACTTAGATAAGATGTATATGGATAAATTGCAAGGCATCATTCTTGAAGAAGATTACATTAGGGTATCGCAAAAACTTATATTTGATAGAACGAATTTAACAAAACAAAAAGAAGAATTAGAGCAAAGACTAATTGGATCAGAAGAAAAAATAAGCAGTAAAAACAAAACAACAGAAGAAAAACAATTAGATGAATTAATAGAAAACTTTTTGAAATTGGAGCAAATAGATAAAATATATTTATATAGATTAATCAATAAAATTGAAATTGACAAAGACAAAAATGTGTATATCTATTTTAACTTTTCAAAACTAAATTCTATTAATGAGAATCTAGAAGAATTTATCAAAATTGAAGAATTAATTAGTGAGAAATCTTTAAAGATAAGTTAGAGAAATTTTAAACATGCACACCCAATTGCTATTTAGAATATAGATAGTAGAGGTGAAGAAAGATGAATTATGATTATTATACTTCAAACAATAATGGACAGGATGATTATGGGCTAAAATACATAGACAATCAAGGTTATGGTAGAATATGTAAAGACTATAGGATAGAGTTTCCACCACAACATCAAGATAAACAGCCAGGAATGGAATACTTAATGACACCAAGACCTATATTTAATAATCCATATTACAGGCCAGCTGGAAAATTATATAATAAAGTTGCAATCATAACAGGAGGAGACTCGGGAATTGGAAGAGCCACAGCAGTTGGATTTGTAAAAGAAGGAGCAACAGTTGTTATTGTCTATTATGATGAACATAAAGATGCAGAAGAAACAAAAGAATTCATTGAAAGAATGGGTGGTAGATGTTTATTACTTGCAGGAGATATAAAAGACACTAATTTCTGCGATAAAATTGTGGAAGAAACTATAAAAACATTTGGCAAAATTGATATATTAGTAAACAATGCAGGAGTACAATATCAACAAAAAAGTTTATTAGATATAACAGATGAACAATTTGATTTAACAATGAAAACCAATATATATTCTATGTTTTATTTAACCAAAAGAGCTTTAAAACATATGAAACCAGGTGCAAGTATTATAAATGTAACATCAATAACCACATTTAAAGGAGAACCAGAACTAATAGACTATGTAACAAGTAAAGGAGCAATTGTAGGATTTACAAGGTCACTTGCAACGAATTTAGCAGATAAAAATATAAGAGTAAATGCAGTTTCGCCTGGTGTATTTTGGACTCCACTACAACCAGCATGTTGGGAAGCAGAAAAAATACCAACACTGGGTTCAGACGCACCAATGGGAAGAGCTGGGCATCCTTATGAAATAGCACCACTATTTATATACTTAGCAAGTGATGATTCATCCTATGTTACAGGTCAAGTAATGCATATAAATGGTGGAGAGTACAAAGGGTAAATAAAAAACAAGCAAAGTCTTATTTACAAGACTTTGCAAATTGGTTGGTAGATTTTTAAATCCACACCTGTGAGTCTGATTAACTTCCATATAGGAAAGTATAATAATTGGATATAGAAATATTTACAGGAGCAAGGTGTAATTAGGCATCTTGTTTTTTATTTTAGAAAATACCTATGTGATAAATAGGACATACCCTATTCGATATTTAGGACATAGGTATGTCCCAAAAAGGACAGTATAATATTATAAGTATAATAAGATAGATAGATTATTAATAGTTTATAAAAAAGTTTTGAATAAATGAAAATAAATATTGACAAATAAACAAATGTTTGATATAAATATGTTAATAAACTTTTAAGAACAAAAATTTATAATTTGTGGCAAAAAGATAAATTTTATGATAAAATACATTTGAGATGTAAATGAAAAAGAGGAATTAATATGAGTTTAAAAACAATAGATTTATTTGCAGGTATAGGTGGCATTCGTAGAGGATTTGAGATGACTGGAAATTTTTCAAATGTGCTATCAGCAGAAATTGATAAATATGCTTGCGAGACCTATACTCATTTATATGGAGAGAATCCATATAATGATGTAACAAGCGAGGAATTTAAAGATAAAGTGGAAAAAACAAATTATGATGTATTATTAGGAGGATTTCCTTGTCAATCTTTTTCTATTGCTGGAAAGAAAGAAGGATTTAAAGATAAAACAAGAGGAACATTGTTTTTTGATGTTGCAGATATTATTGATAGAACTAGACCAAAGGCTTTTCTTTTAGAAAATGTGGAAGGCATTATAACACACGATAAAGGAAGAACTTTTAATACAATAGTTGAAACACTTGTAAACGATTTAGGATATCATATGATTGGTGTAAGTGAAGGAATTAGTGGATATCTTGAAATTGATAAAGATGAAATAATAAGAAATACTAAAAACTTTGGATTACCACAAAAGAGATCTAGAGCATATATGATGGGATTTAGGAAAGACTTAATACCAACTGGATATATATTTCCATCATTACCAAGAAAAAGGGAAACAGTGATATACAAAAACTTATATGATGTATTAGATAAAGATGTAGAAGAAAGGTACTACTTATCTGAATCATATTTAGAAACATTAGAAAGACATCGAAGCAAACATCAAGAAAAAGGAAATGGATTTGGATATGTTATAGTGAATGAAGGTGAAAATCCTGTTTCAAACACTATTTTAGCGACAGGAGGATCTGGAAAAGAAAGAAATTTAGTGAAACAACCTAATTATACTTTTGGAGGAAAAAAAGTTAAAAATAAAAAATCTGAATTAAATTATGATGGAATTAGACATATGACTCCAAATGAATGGGGAAAATTACAAGGATTTATAGGTTATGGATTTAAAGATGGAGAAAGAGATAAATTTTCATTTCCGAAAGATGTTAGTATAACACAACAATATAAATTATTTGGCAATTCTGTATCTATACCAGTAATTGAAGAAATGGCTAAATATATGTATAAAAGATTGGAGGAATTTAATGCAATTCAATAGAGGTGAATGGTCTGAATTATATGCATTATTAGAATTATTAGACAATCAAGACCTAAAAATAGTAAATGATAGTTTAGAAATAATTGATGATAATACTTTTAAAGTTATAGGATTATATATACAAAATAGCAATAATGAATACTACTTTGATATTAAAGACATAAATGTAGATGTACTGAAAAATAATAGAATTATATCAAATGTTGAGAAGATTGAAATTCAAAAATATAAAGAAGTATTATTAGATAAAATAATCAATGAGTTACCTGGAAGAGGTAGTTTCCCAATTCAAGAAATGAAATATATTCTTGAAAAATTAACTGATGGAAATAAAATAAAATCATCATCAAATTCAAAAGAAGATATAAGTGCAAAGTTAAAAGACAATAAACTAAATACTATTGTTAATAAGGTTGGTTATAGTATAAAATCTAGTTTAGGTAGCCCAGCAACATTATTAAATGCTTCAAGTAATACTAATTTTAGATATATAGTAAAAGGTCTTTCTAAAAATGATATAGAAGAAATAAATAATATTAATACAAGAACAAAGCTATTGGATAGATTAAAATATATGAAAAATAAGAATGCTAAAATAATGTTTGATAAAGTTATAAGTAATACAATGAATCAAAATTTACAAATGATTGATTCGAAATTGCCAGAGATATTGGCATATTTATTAATAGCATCATATGAAAAAAGTGAAAAGAAGATAGAAAATTTAGTACATTATGTGTCTAAAAATAATGTATTAAATTACGATGGAACCACAGAACTATATTATAAAAAGAAAATAGGAGACTTTCTTTTAGCAATTACATTAGGCATGATGCCAGGTGAAATTTGGAATGGTGAATATAATGTTACTGGTGGAATAATTTTAGTTGAAAATGATGGAAAAATATTGGTTTTAGATGCTATTTATTATAAAGAATATTTAGTAAAGTATCTTATTAAAAATACTAAATTAGACTCACCAAGTTCATCCCGATATAAAATGTTTGATATTTATCCAGACAAAGGAGAAAATTATTTTAATTTAAATTTACAAATAAGATTTATAAAGTAAAAAATGAATTACAAAAGAAAAGCAGAATAAGAAAGTAATAATATATTACAGGATTATTTTGCTTTTAAAATGTCCATTAAAAATGATAATATATTAGGATAAAATAGCAGGTGATATGATGTTAAAAGATGAAACAAAAATAAAATTCATTAATGAAAAATTGGCACAATTAAAAACATATATAAAATTAAATTCACATATTAATCTAAATGATATATGTGTTATTAGTGAAGATTTTTTTTGCAAATTATTAAATTCCATTTTTGGATATAAACTAATAAACGCAAATGTGTTAGAAAATAATTTTAAGGGAATTGATTTAATAGATACAAATAGTAAAATAGTTTTTCAAATTACTGCAGATGATAGTGCAGATAAGATACAAACAACAATTAATAAGTTTCAAGATAAATTTGATAATTCTTATCAGTTAAAGTTTGTTATTATTTCAAATAAAAAAAGGTTTAATAAAGCTTTTAACATAGGAAGTGGATATGCTTTTGATAAAAAGCAAGATATTTTATTTATTGAAGATTTTAGTCAATTATCAAGAAAAAATTTAGATGAAGTATATAATATAATTGAAAATGATTTTTATTGTGAGAATATAGAAAGAAAATACGAATGGTATGAAAAGAACAACAGAAATAATATTGAAGATTTAGGCTGTAGATATAATAATGAAATAGATATTACAACAGAAACATATAGAAAATTAGAAAATTTTTTATGTGATGAGGAATTTTTGACCAAAGTTTTATTAGACATTAAAAGTCTTATATACTCTTTGAAAGATTTTGAAGAACGACTAGTAAAAACAGAAAATATAGAAAAATTTAAAATATGTTATTCAGAATTTATTAAAGACATGAAAATTATAAATGTAAATAAACTTTATTATGTTATAAAAAATATTGGTGAAGAAATTAACCAAAATGAAAAGGATATTATAGAAAAATTAAGTGGTGAAGAAAATGAAGTTTATAGAGAAAAGAATAAAATATATGAAATTGTAGAACAATGTCAAAAATGTAAAGAATATTTAGAGTTGATGATAAAAGGAGTTTTAATAGTAACTGGTAATATGGGAACTGGAAAATCTCATATAGTGGCTAGTTATATTGAAAATAATTGTTTAAAAAATAAAAACGAAGCAATTTTAATTTTGGGACAACATTTAAATGATAATAAACTTTTTAAATTACAGATTAAAGAAATATTAGAAATAAATGAAAATTTTGAAAGATTTATAAAACTATTAAATGCAAAAGGTAAAGAAAAAAATATATTTATTCCTATATTTATAGATGCTATTAATGAAAGTTTGTATAATTTGAATTGGAATAATGAATTAAATGGATTAGTAAGTATAATAAAGGAATATAAATATGTAAAATTAGTAATAACATTGCGTACAGATTATGCAAAATTATGCCTACCAGAGAATATGGAAAATGAATTTGTAGAGAGAATAGAACATAATGGATTTCAAGATGAAGAGGATATATATTCTATAATTAATGAAATATTTCATTATTATGGAGTTCCAGTTCCATTATTTCCAATGATAAATGATGAATATACTAATCCTCTTTTTATTATTTCTTTTTGTAAATTGGTAAGAGATTATGAAATTGATATTTTGATACAAAACTATACATCATTCAGGACTATTTTTGAGAAATATATATCAATGATAAATGAAAGAATGGCAAGAAAATTTAATTATAATGTGGAAAATCATTTATTAGATGAAGTGATACACAATATAGCAGAATACATGGTAGAGAAGAACAAATTATACATAACACAAAAAGAATTTTGCAATATAGAAAAAGATTTACTACAAAACTATGGAATAGCTCCGATAAAACTTATTGATATATTGAGGTCTGAAGGTTTAATATTTAAAAGTATTTATGCTAAAGATGAAATTATATATTTTAGTTATGAACAATATAATAGCATATTAAAAGCTGATTTATTATTTGAAAGAGTAATAGATAATAATGAGTTAAATGTAGAAAAATTGAAGACTTTAATAATGGAAACAATGGATTCGGATGTATTAAAAAATATATTTATATTAATTGGAAATAAATATGGTATTGAAATATACGATATATTTGATTTTAGCAAAGATATCGATAATGATTTTAAGATTATAAATGTATATATGTTGAGTTTATTATGGAGAAAAAAAGATAATTTTGATAAAAATTTAAAATTTAAACTTTTTATAGATATGATAAATGAAAAGTATACATGGTTAATTTCCGATTATAATGATTTATTTTATTATTGTGCATCAATAGAAAATAGTCCTTTTAATATTTATTATTATAATGAAGAATTGAAAAAAATGTCATTAGCAGAACGAGATTTTAAATATACAATAAGATTGAACTTTGGAATTGCAACTAGGATGGCTTTATATTGTTTAAAAGCAGATATGAAAGATTTAAGTAATGAGAGTAGAATTATGTTAGCAATAACTTTAAGCTGGTTTTTAGCTAGTCCTAATAGATATTTACGAGATATTTCTACCAAAGCTTTGGTAAACTTATTAACGGATAATATAGAAACAATGATTAAGTTAATTGAAAATTTTAAAAACGTAGATGATTTGTATATTGTAGAAAGAGTTTATGCAAGTTGTTATGGTGCAGTTTTACGAAGTGGTAAAGCAGAAAAATTGGAAAATTTATTAGATATAGTATATCAAAATGTATTTGATATAGAAGAAGTTATTCCAAATATTATTATTAGATATTATGCTAAAAATTTGATTTTATATGGAAAATTTAAAAAAGTTAACATTAAATTTGCCTTAAATAAGATTTATGCTCCATATAATAGTAAGTGGTATGAAGTAATTCCAACAAATGATGAAATAAAAAAGTACCAGATAGATTATGAAAAAATTAGTAAAGAGAATAGATATTTATATGCACAAAATGAAATAATTGACTCAATGCTAACAGAAGATGCAAAGGAACTTGGAATGTATGGAGATTTCGGAAGGTATTATTTTGGTGCTAATATATCAGATTGGAAACAAAACTTTTCATCAGAACAAATATTAAGTAATATTGCAATAAAAAGAATATTCGATTTTGGATATGATGTTGAAAAATTTGGAAATTATGATATGTGGCAGAGAGAAAGATGTGGATATGATAGACATGGACATAGACTTGAAAGAATAGGTAAAAAATATCAGTGGCTTGCACTATATGAAATTATAGCAAAATTACAAGACAATTATAAATATTTAAAAGATATAGATAATGAAAATGAGAAAGAAGAAAAAGGAATAGCTTATTACAATTGGAATGGGAAAGAAGTATCTTTTTCAAAAGCAACATATAAAGAACAAATATATGAAGAATGTCAACCATCTTTATTAAATATTGATGTAACTAATTTAATTGAATTACCTAAAGTTAAATCTTCTCAATTAAAAACTTATATTGATGAAAAATGGTTTAAAGAGGATCTATCAAATATACAAGATATTATTGAAAATGGGGAATTTATATATCTAAATGTTTCTAAAAGACTAAAGAAAAAAACATTGGAATTATGCGAAAGCAAAGGATTATGGGGAGATGATAAATACGATTCTCAAATGACAGTAATATATCAAGCATACCTATACAGAGATAAATTGAATTTAAATAAAAGTGAAAAAGAAGGTATGTTTAGAGGCATATATGAATCTAATGATTTATTATTACTAGAGTATCCTTGGAAATATAAAACTATAAAAGAATTTAACGAAGAAAGAAATAATTGTTATATTACAAATTATGATTATAGTTATAATAGTGAATATGATATGACAGAAGAAGATACTTCTAGAATAATTCAACCATCAAAATATATTATAGATTTATTGGGATTAAAGCAAGGAAATGATGGGTATTGGTATGATAATAATGAAAATATAGTATGTTATGATACTATTTTAGAAAATGGAGAAAGTGAATTTATAATAAGAAAAGATGCTTTAATTGAAGTGCTTCAGAAAAATAATTTAAGAATAATGTGGATGGGATATGTAGAAAAAAAGTATAAAGATAATTTAAGAGAATACAGATTTAGGATTGATAGAACTGAAAATGGATTATATAATTTAACAGAAAAATGGTCGGAAGAAGAATGGAAATATCAATTTTAATAATGATAAGAAATTAGAAAATGTCTTTCTGAAAGTGACAAATTTTTATAAATTTATTACAAAAAAAATCTTCTCCCAGCGGGCTAAAAAGGTATTAGGAGATTTTCTCCTAAACAGCAAAAAGGGTGTCAAAACACCAAGCTGGCGAACTTTGGGCATTAAAAATGATCATCTAATATTGATTATAATTACAAATAAAAAATTGAAAAATTTTAAGTATAGATCAGTTCGAAATCAAAAAAATACTTTTTTGATTTTAAAAGATGAAATTTCAAAAAGTTTCATCTTTTTTTGTACCCAAATTTCTTTTTCTGTACCCATTTTAATAAAACCTTCCAAAAACGAAGTATACTCTTTATAAATTATTTAAGTTTGATATGTAAATAGAAAAATTCTCATTATACGCATATCATTCTTAAATAATAATAAACATTATTAAGAGGTGTATGTTTTGAAAAAGGAAGATATAAAAATATACTGTAAATTTAATAAAGCAAAACAACCTATTGATAAAGTTATTTGTAAAATATTTTACGATTTTACTGAAAAGAAAACAGATAATAAAAATATTAAAAATGTAGCTGACAAAAAATAAAGATTACATTATGATAATAGTACTGTAAATATTTTTATAGGAAGGAGTGAAATGTTTAAGCTAATAACTAAAAATTATAAAGTTCGGTATGTATATTAGATTATCTCGTGAAGATGGCGACAAGCAAGAAAGTGAGAGTATTGGAAATCAAAGAAAAATAATTGAAAGATATTTAAAAGAGCAAGACTTGAATATTGTAGATGAATATGTAGATGATGGCGTATCTGGAACTACATTTAATAGACCAGAGTTCAATAGATTAATTACAGATATAGAAAATCAAAAAATTAATATGGTAATAACAAAAGATTTATCAAGACTTGGAAGAGATTATATAAAAACAGGTTATTACATAGAAAA
>CAOSZT010000033.1 GCA_948528155.1 uncultured Clostridia bacterium
ATTTATGTAAATTAAAGTTCATGTCAAATGTTAAATCTGTAGAGTAGCAAAGCTATAATATATTATTTTTTAGGAATGAATGTAAGGACCAACAAGTTACAAATTTGTAAATAAAATTTAAGAATACTTTCATATTTTAACTTTAATAAGTTAAAATAATAAAAGTATTCTTAAATTTTTTATTTTTAATTTTCAATTACTTACAAAATCTATGTTTCCCAATAGTAACAGTCATTGGTCTAGACCAAATCCATTTATTAGTAGCAGTTGCAGGATTAAAATAATAAATAGCTCCATAACTAGGATCCCAACCATTTAAAGCATCTTGTGCAGCCTTTTTCGCAGTTGAATTTGGATTCAAATTAATTTGTCCATCCTTTACGGCATCAAATGCTCCTGATTGATATATTACTCCTGATATAGAATTAGGAAATGAGCTACTTTTAACTCTATTCATAACAACTGCTCCTACAGCAACTTGACCTGTATATGACTCTCCTCTTGCTTCTCCATAAATCAACCTTGATAATAAATTCAAATTACTATTATAACTTGAAGATGAACTACTAGAAGAACTTGAAGATGATGATGTCATTATTCCCATTGCTTTTAAAGTTGCGGGTCCTGCAATTCCATCAACTGTTAATCCATTTTTTCTTTGAAAATATTTTACTGCATTTAGTGTTTGTGTTCCATAAATTCCATCTATATTGCCTTTATAATATCCCCATCTTTTTAATTTTGTTTGAATTTGTGTTACTTCACTTCCTCTTGAGCCATATTTTGATAATGCCTCTATACTCAAATTTTGCTCTTCATTTTTTTTATATACTAATATTCCACTTATTAATAAAACTACTAATATTATTGCAGATGTTATAGTAATAATTATTTTTCTTTTATTTTTTAACATAAAATCACCCATAATATAAATTTAATCATACTATGATGTTATAGTATGATTATTCTTTATATATATTTTGGCAATTTATCCTTTTTTTATTCATTATTCTTTAGTTTCGTATTTTATTTTTTATCGTAAAATTTTGATAATAGTAATCTTAATTTACTATACACAATACCTACATAATATGGTTTCTAGCCCAATCTGTAAATCAATTTTTCCACATTTAAAATTATAATCTAAATCACACAATTCTTGTAAAATATTTCTCAAATCTTGTTCACTAAAATATTTACATTGATTTTTGTATTTTGAAGTTAAAAATGTTTGATTAGGTTTTAAATTTAAACTAGAAGTTAAATCTTTATTTGTATTTAGAGCAAGCTTAGTTATATAAATTTTCTTAAAATGATTATACAAAGTAATCAAAATCTTTGCTATAGGCTCTTTAGCATAAATCAAATTTTTTAAAACTTGTAAAGCACTAGAAATATCCTTTTTACCTAAATCATCTGTCAAATCAAAAATAACACTTTCTAGCTTTTTAATACATAATATATCAATATCTTCTTTTTTTATTGTACCATTTTCACCTGCATATTCAATTAATTTTCTAATTTCATTAATCAAATCTTGCATATTAGTTCCACAACATTCTATAAAATATTTTATTGTTTGTGAATCAATTTGAACTTTATAACTTTTACATATTCCATTTATTCTTTGCTCAATTTGCAAAGGCTTTTGAAAATCAAACTTACATACTATACCATTTTTTTCAATTATTTGATATAATTCTGATTTATTATCTGCCTCTTCCTCTATAAATACAAGTATTACAGAACTTTTTATAATATCAATATTTTTTGACATATATTCAACTAATTTTTCTTTTATTTTAGAAATATCCCCTGTTTTTTTCTTGCCTTCTTTTTTTAATAGTCCTGTATTTTTAACTACAATCAGCTTCTTCTGATATCCAAAACTTGGTGTTTCGATATCAGAAATAATTTCAGCGATATTTTGATCATCTATTAAAATATAATTTATTCCTTTAATACATTCTCCAAATATAGTTTTTATTTTCTTTAAATTACTCTCTAATAAAAATAATTCTTCTCCATATAATAAGTATAAACTATTTAATTTATTTTCTTTTAAATCTTTTTCTAAATTTTCTATTGTCATATTTTCACTCCTTGTTGTACTAGGTCCAGAAGGATATTTCTTTTTTGACTACTTTGGGACCTTTCTAAATTTTAGCTCTACCCTAGCATAATTCTCAAAATTTCTGATACACTCCAAGCCTGTGCAACAGTACCTTTGGGTTCAAAAGGTCTAACAGAATCATAAATTTCAGCAACACTGCCAATACAACCTCTGTTATTAATCTCTTTGTCAAAAGTTTTAACTATTTTCTCAATAAAGTCCTCCATTTTTTCTTCTAGTTTAGATTTATAAGTTTTCCTTTTTTCAGCTTTTATCATATTTTTCAAACAATCAAAATATAAACCTAAAAGCCACACCCAAGTAATACCTTGATGATAACTCATATCTCTTTTAAAACTGTCTCCTTCATATATTTCTATATAATTTTCCTCTCCTTTTGCTAAAGTTTTTAATCCATAATTATTTAATAGTTTCTTTTCTACTACATTTAAAATATTATAAGCCACTTCTGAATTTGGATCAATGACTGGATATGTAAGTGATATTGCAAATAGTTGATTTGGTCTTATTTTATTGTCTCCTATAACATCATATAAACATTTTCTTTTTGTATTATAAAATTGTTCATTAAATGATTTTTTACATTTTTTAGCTAAGTCTTTATATTTTTTTATATTTTCTGTATTTCCTATTTTCTCTGTTAATTCTGCCATTATCATTAAACTATTATACCATAAACTATTAATTTCTACTGCTTTGCCATTTCTAGGAGTTGCAGCAAAATCTCCATATTTAGCATCCATCCAAGTATTTTGTGTTTTTTCTGTTCCTGATGATATAAGATAATCTTTGTCTAAGTATATATTGTTATTATCTACATCTATTCCATTTACATAACTTTCTATTACTTTTTCTAATTTTTCATATATATTTTCTTTTATAAATTCATAATCTCCTGTATAGTTTATATATTTTTGTATTTGTTCAAATAATAATAATGATGCATCTACACTATTATATAAAGGTCTATTATCAAATCCTGAATATCCATTTGGAACTAGTCCATATTTTATATCTCTTGTCATTGTCAAGATTATTTCTTTTGCAATTTCAAATCTTTTTGTTTTTAAAAGTAATCCTTCAAATGCAATTAAACTATCTCTTCCCCAATCTAAAAACCATGGATAACCTGCTATAATTGTGTGTAATCCGAATGATGGTCTATATACTATAAATTGATCTGTTGCTTTTACTAATTCTTTTACTAATTCTTGTTTTTTTGATGTTTCTTCTTTATTTATTAATAATTCTGTTTTTTCAAGTATGTTGTCTATTCTTTTTATTTCATTTTTCATTAAATTTTTAACATTTATTTCTTCAATATTTTCTTCAAATCCACAAACAAAAGAAATTTCTTTTTCTTCGTTTGGCTCTATTTCTATTTCATAAATGCCTGTAACACAATGATTTTCTTTTGGATAAAATCCTCTTTTTTGTTCTTCTATATAAAACATATCTTTAAAAATATTGTTATTATGTTCTATATATTTTCCTTCTGATAAATTCATGTATACTGGAAAATCTGATTTTCTGTCTATTATTAGTTTTACTTTTGTTCCTTTTATAGTTTGTTTTACTTCAAAATTATGGTCTGTACTCATTGTGTGGAAATCTCTGAAATTTACTATTGGTGCTATTGTTATTTTTGATTTTTTGTCTGAGTTTTTTATTTTGTAGTATATTCCTACTACATCTTTTCCATATTCTAAACATATTGTTTTTGATATTTTTACATCTTCGATTTTATATGAATATGTTGGAAAATAATCTTTTTCAAATGTTTCTTGATATTTATATCCTTGTGAAATGTAATTTTCACCTACATTTGTATATAAGTCATATTGTTTATCTCCTATTTGTATGCTTTCATCAAGTTTCGATAAAATTAAATATCTTCTTGCTGGTGGTGTTAATGGTGCTATTAATAATCCATGATATTTTCTAGTATTTGCTCCAATTATTGTAGAACTTGCAAATCCTCCTCTTCCATTTGTTAATAACCATTCTCTTTTTAGTCCATTTTCTAAATTCAAATCTTCTTTTGTAAATTTCATATAATTTCCTCCATATACTTATTATACTTTAATAATATCTTTTTCTATTTTTGGCTCTTTTACCTTTTTTGTTTTTATGTCTTATATTATTTTTTTCACCTATTGGATTTTTTGTTGTTACAGGTTGTTTCATAACTTCTTCATATTCTTTTCTAAATCTTAATGTTTCTTCATCTTCTTGCATATATCCACTTTTTCTTAACTCTTTTATAGTTTCATTATCTTTTTTTATTTTTTGTTCTTTTAATCTTATCATTTCATCTGATTGTTTTATTGATTTAATTCTATCACTATATTTATCTTTAAATTTACTAATTCTTTTACTATCACTATTTAGTTTATCTTGTATTTCAGTTTTACTAGCTTCTTTTGCCATTCTTTTTTTAATTTTACTAATTCTTTTGTCTTCTCTTAATTTATTATTAAGCATTAAATATTGAGGATCATTTTGTTTATCTTGATATTTTAAATCATCACATATAAGTTCTATAACTGCACCAGCAACTAAATCTGGGTCATGTCTAATACAACATTTTGATACCATTGATAAATTTCTTTGTAAAAATGTTATTCCTTTTATTTTATCAATATCTGGTTCTACTAAATATTGACCTTCTAAATTATATTTTTTAATAAATTCTGGAACAATTTCACCAGTGTCATAAATACAGTAATCTACAATTCCACTTCCACAATGTTCAATAATAGCATTTATATGATCTGAAACACCATATTCATCAGTTTGTCCTGGCTCTGTCATTATATTACTTATATACATCTTCAAAGCTGATGATTCTTTAATAGCTTTTGCAACACCATTTACTAAAAGATTTGGTATAACATTTGTATATAAACTGCCTGGTCCAATAATTATACAATCAGCATTTTTAATAGCTTCAATAACACCTGGAGCTGGTCTACAATTTGTAGGATTTAAGTAAATTCTACTTATTTTGGTTACTTTATTATATACCATTTCTGGAATTTTTGATTTTTCAGTTACAATATATCCATTTGCAAGTTCTGCAGTTATATTCATTTCGTCTAAAGTTACTGGTATAACTTTTCCTGTTATATTTAAAACTTCACTACTTTTAATTACTGAATTTGCAAAATCATTATTAATATTTTTCATTGCACTAAAATAAATATCTGAAAATGTTAAATTTCTTAATTTTCCTTCTGTAAATGTGTAATTAAATAATCTTTTAAATTGTTCTTCTTGTTTTGCTAATGAAATCATACTGTCTTTAACATCATCTAGTGGCATTGTTTCTAGTTCTTTTCTTGATTCTGTTTTTCCTTTTCCATAATCCGATATTGTTACTATTGCTGTTACATTGTCTGTATATTTTTTTAGACCTGTTAAGACTGTGTTTAATCCTGTACCTCCTCCAATTACTACTATGTTTGGTCCTCTGTCATATACCTTTTTATCAAAAATTAGAGAATTTACATTTACATTTTTTCTATTATTCATTCTCTCATCAGTTGACTCTATTAATATTTCAAGAGTTCTTTTATAAAAATAAATTAAACCCAAAACTGTAGCTAAAAATCCTATTACAAAAGTTATAATTATTTTTGCTAAGTCTTTAAATTCCATTTCTTCTGATACTAATATTTGTGCTGTTCCATAGCATATTAGTAATATTCCTACTAATATTAATAACATCCATCTTTTTAATTTACTATTTGATTTAAACCATTGCATTATACCATTCATATTTTATCTCCTTTTTATAATGTCTTGTCCTTTGGGACTTTTTTCTATTTCTCTCCAATAACTTTTATTTCTAGCTTTATTTCCTTCTGAAATTTTTGATAAACTTTATCTTTTACATATTCTACTAATTCCAATACATCTTGTGAGCTTGCATTTTCTTTGTTTATTATAAATCCTGCGTGTTTTTCTGATATTTGTGCTCCTCCTATTGTGTAGCCTTTTAGTCCTGCTTCATCTATTAATTTAGCTGTTATAAAGTCTTCTCCTCTTTTAAATGTGCTTCCTGCACTTGGATATTCTATTGGTTGTTTTTCTTTTCTATATTGTGCATATTCGTCCATTTTTTCTTTTATTTGTTTTTGATTTCCTTTTTCTAGTAATAGATTTGCTTGTAAAATTATAAATTTTTCTTTTGAGAATTTACTTTTTCTATATTCAAATTCTGATTCTTTATTTGAAAATATATGTAAATTTCCTTCATAGTCTAGTGCTGTTACATTTGTAACTATGTCTTTCATTTCTTTTTGATGTGCTCCTGCATTCATAACTATTGCTCCACCTATTGTTCCTGGAATTCCTGATAATTCTTCAAATCCTGTTATTTCTTCTTTTAATAATTTTTGTGCCAATAGTCCTAGTGGTACTCCGTTTTCAACTTTTATTTCTACTTTTTTTCCTTCTGTTTTGTTAATTTGTATTTCTTTAAGTTCTAGTTTTATTACTATTCCTTTTATTCCTTTATCTAGTATTAATAAATTACTTCCATTTCCTATTAGTGTTAGTTGTATTTTGTTGTTTTTACATAATTTTATTATTTTTTTTAATTCTTCTAATGTATTTATTTTTATAAAAAACTCAGCTGGACCTCCTATTTTAAATGATGTGTAGTTTTTCATTAGTTCATTTTGTTTTATTCTTTCTTGTGGAATAATATTTGTTAAACTTTCTAATATTTGTTTATTATTCAATTTTTACACCCACTTTCATTATTTTTTGATGTTTACAATACATTATTTAATTTATTAACTATTATCATTTTTAGAATAAATATATAGTATTTTTCCTGATGTTGTTACTCTTTTTGTTTCATTTATAACTTCACCTGTTATATAATTAACAATAAAAATGTCTTCTTCTTTAGTTATTCCTAAATTTTCTAAATCTTTTTTATTTAATTGTTTATAATCTGTTTCATTTCCTTTTAGACTAATTTGTTTTCCTGTTCTGTTTTGTATATCTTCAATTATTGCTTGCAATTTTTCTTTTTCTATTGTTGTTCCTGGTAATGTTTCTTTTGTTAATTTTGCTTTTGTGGCTCTTTCTAATATTGCATGTTGAATTATATTTAATTCTGACATTTGTAAACTTTCTTCTGTTTGTTTTTGCCCTCTTATTGTTCCTGTTATCGATATTCCTGAAATAATTATTAATATTATTATTGTTATTACTAGTGCTATTAATGTTATTCCTTTGTTTTTTCTTGTGTTCATAGTGGTCTCCTATTTTTTATTTTCTTGATTAATATATCATTTTTTTTATAAAATTACAATGTTTATTTTAAAATTATAGGGTAAAAAAGAGTATTATCTTTTATAAAAAAATTATTTTATTTTTTGTAGATGCTTTATTTTTCTATTAATTTATAGTATAATTAATAGTAGTTATTATTTTAAAAATATAAAGATATGAAGTGGAGATGGATTTTATGTGGCAAATTTGGTTAATTATTGCAGGTGTATTTTTTATAGCAGAAATAATTACTGTTGGATTTTTAGTATTTTGGTTTGGAGTTGGAGCTTTAATTGCAATGATTACTAGTTTTTTTACTTCAAATATCATTATTCAAACAAGTGTATTTGTTATTTCTTCAGCAATTTTACTTTTTACAACTAAACCTTTTGTAAAAAAATTTCTTGATGTAAAACCAACAAATACAAATGCTTTTTCTATAATTGGGAAAAAAGCTTTAGTTATAAAAGAAATTAATTCTATTTATTCTACTGGACAAATTAAGTTAAATGGTGAAGTTTGGTCTGCTGAATCTGAAAATAATGAGGTTATTCCAGAAGGTGCAGAAGTTGAAATTTTGTATATAAATGGTGTTAAAGCAATTGTTTGTTGTAATAATTCAAAAGTCGAATGTCTAAAAAAAGAATAATTTTGTTTTTCGTATTACTTATTTTTATAAGTGTTTATATATTTTAATTTTATAAGGAGGATTTTTTATGTATTTTTTATTAGTTTTATTAGTTATAATATTAATTATAGCATTTAAATCAATCAAAATCGTTAAACAAGCTGAGGTTTATGTAATTGAAAGATTAGGTAAATTTTCTAAAGTTGCTGATGCTGGTCTTACAATTATAGTTCCATTTTTTGATCATGTTAGAAGTGTTGTTAGTTTAAAACAACAAACAATGGATGTACCACCTCAAGGAGTTATTACAAAAGATAATGTTACAATTACAATAGATACTGTTGTTTTCTATCAAATAACAGACCCTGCAAAAGCAGTTTATGAAATTCAAAGTTTAAAGAAAGGTATTGAATACTTAGCAATTACAACTATTCGTGATATTATTGGTAAAATGGACTTAGATGAAACTTTTAGTTCAAGAGATGGTATTAATAATCAATTAAGAGTAGTTTTAGATGAAGCAACAGATAGATGGGGTTGTAAAATAGATAGAGTTGAAATTAAAGATATTACACCTCCTGCTGATATTAGAGATGCAATGGAAAAAGAGATGAATGCTGAAAGAAATAAAAGAGCTCTTATATTAGAATCTGAAGCGCAAAGACAATCTGCTATTATGATTGCTGAAGGTAAAAAACAAGCTGCTATATTAGAGGCTGAAGCTGATAAAGAATCTAGAATTGCTAGAGCTGTTGGTGAAGCACAAGCTATTAAAGAAGTTGCTGATGCTAAAGCTCAAGAAATTCAAATGGTTTATGAAGCTATTAGAAATGCAAAACCTGATGATAAACTTGTTCAATTAAAGTCTCTTGAAGCTCTTGAAAAGGTTGCTGAAGGTGATGCTAATAAAATATTTATTCCTTTTGAGGCAACTGGTGCACTTTCTAGTTTGGGGGCTATTACAGAGGTTTTGAAGGATAAAAAGAAATAGAAATTTTTAGACGAGATAAATCTCGTCTTTTCAATAATCTTGACTTAAATTTTTAATAGAATTAGAGAGGAGAATATTCCTACTATTAGGAATATTCTCCTCTCTTCTTCATTTAGCAATAATCTTATTATTTTCCTATGATGTTTCTTATAGGAGCTTATACAATAAATTTTAGTGTATTTTATCATGTCTTCACACTAATTTCAAGCTAAAATCTACATTTTTTATTGACTTATATATAATTTTATGTTATTATAGTATACATAAAAACAATAGAAAGGTGATGGTATTATGTGTTTGCAACAAAAAGTAACTATCAAAAAAATTTCCAAGCATCCTATGCCATTCTGTAACAGTCGGCAGTTGAAGATTACCGTTACAACAGCAGATGGAGAAGATATTTATGTTCCATGGGCTCAAGTTCCTGCAATGCTAACTACTTCATCTCCAATATCAAAACCAACATTTTATTTTGATTGGTTTTGGCACTTTGCAGAAGAAGGTACATTATGCTATCTGTGGCACGGAAAAGATGCTAACTGTAATTACTTAGAACCTTTACTCGTGTCATAGTGTATCATCACTAATTAAAAAATAGGACTGTTTTATATTTATTTTATATAAAACAGTCCTATTTTTACATTTTCTCTGGCATCTCAATTCCCAACAAACTTGCCCCATGTTTCAAAACTTTACCAACAGTACAAGTCAAATAAACTCTAGCATTTTGAACATCCTTATCATCTAAAATAATCTTATTTTCATTATAAAAAACACTATAAGCCTTAGCTAAATCAATTAAAAATCTTGCAAGAATTGAAGGCTCATTTTTCTCTGTAACTTGAATTAAAACATTTTCAAAGCTATAAATCAATTTTAATATCTCCAAAGAAAAATTATCCAACAAATTATTTACATTCACATCTTCAAACTTTGGCACAAACCCAGCTTTTTCTAGTACACTTTTTGTTCTAACATAAGTATATTGAATATATGGACCAGTTTCTCCTTGAAAATTTAGAGCAGTATTCCAGTCAAATATTTGATCTTTTATTGTAGCTGTTGATAATGTATTAAATATAATAGCACCTATTCCAACTTTTTTTGCTACTTCTTCTTTATTTTCAAGTTCTGGATTTTTTTCAGCAATTATTTCTTGTGCTTTTTCTATTGTTCCATTTATTAATTCTTCTATTTTTACTACATTTCCAAGTCTTGTTGACATTTTTCCTGAAGGCAGGCTTACCATACCAAATGATATGTGTTCTAGTCCTTTTGCATATTTTTCGTCTACTAGATATTTTGCTACTTCAAATATTTGTTTAAAGTGTAGATTTTGCTCATATGCAACAACATATAAGCATTTATCAAAATCATATGTTTTTGCTCTATACATAATTGCAGCTAAATCCCTTGTCGCATATATTGATGATCCATCTGCTTTTTGTATCATACAAGGTGTGTTAATTCCTGCATATTCTAAATCTACTATTTTAGCACCTTCTGAGTTTGTTAATTTTCCATTTTCTTCAAGTTTTTTTACTACCTCTTCCATTTTATCTGAATAAAAGGCTTCTCCATTATATGAATCAAATTTTACATTTAATATATTATAAATCTTATTAAATTCTACCATACTTAAATCTTTAAACTGATTCCATAAATCAACACAATATTTATCTCCAACCTCTAAAAGTCTAAAATTTTCTCTACATCTTTCAAGGACTTCTTCATCTTCTTTGCATAAATTATTTATTTTTACATACATATCCATCATTTTATTGATTGGATCTTCTTCTAAATTGTACTCTTTTCCCCACATTTTATATGCTTCTATCATTTTTCCGAATTGTGTTCCATAATCTCCTAAATGATTTATTCCTGTTGTGTTATATCCTAAGTATTTATAAGTTTTATATAATGAATTTCCAATTAATGTTGTTCTCAAATGCCCTATATGAAATGGTTTTGCTATGTTTGGAGATGAGTATTCTACTATTACATTTTTTCCTTTTCCTATTTCTGATTTTCCATATTCTTCTGTTTTTTCTATTTCTTCTAATACTTCTTTTACTAGAATTTCTTTATTTATAAAAAAGTTTATATATCCTCCTGCAACCTCTATTTTTTCTATACTTTTGTCTTGTTTTACTTCTTCTTCTAATTTTTCTTTTATTTCATTTGCTATAATCTGTGGTGCTTTTTTTAGATCTTTTGCAATCCTAAAACATGGAAATGAATAATCACCATTTTTTGTGTCTTTTGGTGTTTCTATGTATGTTTTTATTTCTTTTTCTTTTATTTGTGTTGCTTTTGATATTTTTTCTGTAATTATTTGTGTAAAATTTATCATTTTTTTCGTCCTTTCTTGTATATTATAAATATGAATAATTTTATTGTTTTAGATATTAATGTCTTATAATCCTGTATTATTTTGTAAAATTTCTAAATTTTATATAATTCCAACTATCTCTACACATATCTTCTAAGCTCTTTTCAGCAATCCAATGTAGTTCACTTTCAGCCTTTGTGGGATTGGCATAACAAATAGCAATATCTCCAGCTCTCCTTGGTGCAATTTTATATGGAACTTTTTTTCCTGTTGACTTTTCAAAAGCTTTAACCATATCTAAAACACTATAGCCTTTACCTGTTCCTAAATTATAAATAAATAACCCCTGACTTTCTTTATCCAATTTGTCTAATGCTTTTATATGACCTTTTGCTAAATCAACAACATGGATATAATCTCTTACACCTGTTCCATCTGGTGTATTATAATCATTTCCAAAAACTGATAATTCTTTTAGTTCTCCACTTGCTACTCTCACAACATATGGCATTAAATTATTAGGTAATCCTTGTGGATTTTCTCCAATTAAACCACTACTATGAGCACCTACTGGATTAAAATATCTTAAAATACAAATATCCCAAGTATTATCTGATTTATATATGTCCTTTAAAATCTGCTCTATATACAATTTTGTTGTGCCATATGGATTTGTTGTACCACCTATTGTGGTTTCCTCTGTTATTGGAATTTCCTGTGGGTCTCCATATACTGTTGCTGATGAACTAAATATGAATTTTTTTACATTATATTTTCTCATTATATCCAATAATACTAATGCTCCTGAAACGTTATTTGTATAATATTCTATTGGTTTTTGTACAGATTCTCCAACTGCTTTATAACCTGCAAAATTCATTACTGCTTCAATTTTATTTTCTACAAATACCTTTTCTAACATTTCTTTATTTAAGTAATCCATTTCATAAAATTTACAATCTTTACCTGTTATTTTCTTAATTGCTTGTAAAACCTGTGGTGTGCTATTTGAAAAGTTATCTATTATAATTATTTCTTTCCCTTCTTGTAATAACTCAATAGCTGTATGACTTCCTATAAATCCAGCTCCTCCTGGTAACAATACTGCCATTATTTCCTCCTATTTTATTAAAGATAATTATTTTATTTACTTTTTGTGTTTTTAACATGAAAAATTCTTACATATTTCAACTCCAGATTTAGTATCTTTAACACTATATCCCATTTCTGAAATCAAATCTCTTAGTTCATCAGACTTAGCCCAATCTTTACTTTCTCTCGCTAGTTTCCTTTGCTCCACCAAATCTAAAACTTCCTGTGGAATATTTATATTTTTATTATCAGAACTTATATAATCAATTTTAAGTCCTAAGACACTGTCAAACTTTAACAACAATTTAGCAATATCTGGATTCTTCTTATCAAATTTAGCAACTTCCCAAACAAAGCTCATAGCCAAAGGCATATTCAAATCATCATTTATAGCCTTATGAAAATTCTCCTCTATTTGAACTAGTACTTGCTTATTTTCTGCTGTCAAATTATCATTTCCACTAATATTTAATTGATAACTATTACGCAACCTTTCCAATGACTTTGCCGATGCCTCAATACCTTCCCAAGTAAAATTTAATTTATTTTTATAATGGCAAGAATAACTAAACAACTTATATGTTAATGGATCATAACCTCTTTCTTTTATATCTTTTAGTAAATAAACATTACCCAAACTCTTTGACATCTTTCCACCATTTATAAGTAGATATTCTCCATGCATCCAGAAATTTGCTGGAACTTTGCCACATTTTCCTTTACTTTGAGCAATTTCGTTTTCATGATGTGTAGGTATTAAATCAATGCCTCCTGTATGTATATCGAATTGTTCACCTAAATACTTTTGCCCCATTGCAGAACATTCTATATGCCACCCTGGATAACTTGGTCCCCAAGGACTATCCCATTTCATTAAATGATTTTCTGGAGCTTTTATCCAAAGAGCAAAATCGTAAGGATTTCTTTTTTCTGTATCAATATCAACTCTTGCTCCAGCTTTTTGATTTTCGACATCTAAATTTGATAAAATTGGATATTTATCTAATTTAGAAACATCAAAATAGATTGCTGTTGATGTTTCATAGGCATATCCATTTTCTATTAATTTTTCAACATATTCAAGCATTTCTTGTATGTGTTCTGTTGCTTTACATACAATCTCTGGTGTTTCTATATTTAAATCTTTTAAATCTTCAAAAAATAACTTTGTGTAATGTTCTGCTATTTGTAAAGGTGTTTTTTGCTCTTCTCTTGCTGATTTTAACATTTTGTCTTCACCTTTATCACCATCTGAAACTAAATGTCCAACATCAGTAATATTCATTGTGTGCTTTATTTTATATCCATTATATTTAAGAACTCTTCTTAATACATCTTGAAATATATTTGTTCTCATATTTCCAATTGTTGCATCTTTATAAACAGTTGGACCACATGAATATATTTTTACCTCTTTTTCATTAATAGGCTCAAATTTACCCTTTTTTCTTGTTAATGTATTGTAAAAGTATATTTCCATTTATTTACCTCCTTACTATAATATTATATTTTTAAATCTTTTTTTCACCACTAATCTATGGAAAAAGTCCACCAAGTGGACTAAAACCATTAAATAAATTAATCACTACTGATACCATTTACAACATTATCTGCTCCTAAAGAATTGTTAGTAGAATTGTTACCACCAGCTGAATTTGTATCATTAGTTACATCATTTTTTCCAGTTGAATTTCCATCTGCACTATTTGTATTATCACCAGCTGAATTATTGGTATTTGAACTAGAATTTGAGTCAGAATCTCCTGGCTTAGGGTTAGGTTCAGGAGTAGGAGGTGGTTCTTCTGGCTTTTTGTGAATATCACAAACATCTGTAATTTCTTCTGTTCCCATTTTTGATGGTGCTCCAACTGGTTGCCAAAGACCTAACTTCTCTTTTGGTGCAACACCACCAAAACTTACTTGTTTTACATGTTCAACAGGACAATATTCATTTGCAACTTTTCCAGACTCTTCACATATATTTTGATTACCATGTCCTTCACAATTTGGTGGCATATTATCAGCTGTGAATATCTCTACATATGTTTCAGTACAACTTGATGTAGCAATACAACCAGTTGATGTACAAACAGTTGCAGATACAATTCCTCCTGGTGAATTAAACTTCTTGTTTGGCAAATCTTTATGAATAGCTTTCATAATAGTAGCCCATATATTACCTGCTGGATTTCCATTAGCAACAATAGTTTCATTTTTATCATAACCAAACCAACAAGCTGCAGTATAATATGGTGTCATACCACAAAGCCATCTATCATAATATTCATCAGTAGATCCTGTTTTAGCACAAGTTTCCATTCCTGGTATAGCACAATAAGTTGCAGTTCCACCTGCTTTTGTTGGCTCTGAAGTAATAGATCTTATAATGTATGCATTTTGTTCAGAATATACTCTAGTTTTTTCTTGTTTTGGTGTTAAAACTGTATTTCCATCTGAATCTACTACTTTTGTAAAGAATATTGGTGTCATATAAACTCCATCATTTGCAATTGTAGAATAAGCTCCTGCCATTTCTAGTGGACTGATACCTGTTGTTAATCCACCAATTGATAATGGTAAAGAATTGTCTTTTTCATCGTCTAAAGTTGTTACACCCATTTTTTTCATATATTCAATTGCTTTAGCAGGTGTCATTTCTCTCATTATTTTTACCATTGGAATATTTTGAGATGTACGAATACAACTTCTTATATTTATTAAACCTTTAGGCTCATTATAATCTTCTGGCTTGTATCCACTAAAACTAGTTAATACATCATCATAAACAGTTGCTGCTGTTATAACTTTTTCTTGTAATGCTGGGGCAACATCTACAATAGGCTTAATTGAAGAACCTGTTTGCCTAATCATTTGAGTACCTCTGTTCCAACCAGAAGCATATTTATCTCCTAGTTCTCCACCAACAGCAACAACTTGACCTGTTGTGTGATCCATTATTACAATTGCTGCTTGTGAATGTTCATTTAAAAATTCGCCTGTTTGTTTATCTTTAACTTTTCCTTTTATTTGATATTGTGGTTTATCAAATTCTTCTTCAACTTTTGCTTGTATTGTAGAATCTTCTGTTGAATAGATTGTTAATCCACTACCATACACATAATTTGTTGCAAGTTCTTTTGATATGCCCTTTTCTTCCATTACTTGTTCTATAACTTGTTTTACTGCTGCATCTGTGTGATATGAATATGTTGAATTTGTATTTGTATTACCATTTTTAAACGGTAAACCTGTATTTACTTTTTCAACAGCTGCTGTATAAACTGCTTCATCAGTTACTAAACCTTGTTTTTTCATTTCACTTAATGCAGTTAAAGTCTTTGATTTTATACTTTCTGCATTATTTAGTGATTCATCAAAAGGATTATATTTTGTAGGTGAACTATTAATTCCAGCTAAAAATGCACATTCTGCTAAATCTAAGTCTTTTGCACTTTTATCAAAATAATATTTTGAGCCTAGTTCTACTCCATGAAGGTTATTTCCTCCAACAAATATTATATTTAAGTATAACTCTAATATCTGGTCTTTAGAAATCATTCTTTCTACTTGTATAGCTTTTGCCCATTCTTTTACTTTTCTTGTAATACCTTCAATACCAGATCTTGCATCATCTTTAGTTACGTTTTTTACTAACTGTTGAGTAATTGAGCTTCCTCCATATGATGAATTTCCTGTAACTTTTCCTAATATTGCCCCTGTTGTTCTTTTTATATCAACACCATTGTGGGAATAAAATCTCTTATCTTCCATTGCTATATATGCTTTTGGAAGATATTCTGACATTTCACTAATTGAAATTGTTTTTCTTTTTTCATCTGTACTTAAATTTGCGATTTCATTTCCATCTTTGTCTACTATTATTGTATTAGAATCTCCTACTGTTAGTTCTGCTTTTGTTATTTCAAAATCTGTTCCAAATAATCCAAAAAACATTGCAGCAACTATACCTGCTCCTATAACGCATAATAGTAAAAATAATATTATAAAAATTTTTAATGCTAACATTAATTTAGGATGTTTTCTTTTATTTTTTTTTCCTTTTGAATTTTTATTTACTTTTTTATTTGTATTTCCCTTTTTTTTGTTTCCTTCTAAATTTTTATTTTTTGTATTTCCTTTTTCTGGACGTTTTTTATCATTACTTGGCATTTCTCTGTACCTCCTCGCCAATCTTTTGCATTTTTTACATTAGAAAATTTTTTTCTAGTATGTATAAAGTATCTATATTATATTATACTTTTAA
>CAOSZT010000034.1 GCA_948528155.1 uncultured Clostridia bacterium
ATGCTAACAGTATTAATGAGTTAAAGAATAAGATTGATAAATTAAAAAAGTAAATAATAATTAGAATATTATCCTTTACATTTTATTTTTTTTGTTGTATAGAACCTTATAGTTGCAACACATTTCTCGGTTTTCGTTTTCTGATAACATTTTAAAAATTAATATGTTATAATAGTTAAGAAAGAAAATTTAGAGGAGGAAAATAAGATGAGTAATGAAATGAAAAGCAATTAATAAAGCACACGAATTATATGGAAATCCATTACCAAAAGAAATACAAGAAAGGTTAGATTTAGAATTGAATTCAATTATATCAAATGGATTTGAAATAGTTTATATGATTACTAAGAAGTTAGTAGAAAAATCGAAAGAATATGGGTATTTAGTAGGAAATAGAGGATGTATTGGTAGCTCATTTATAGCTTATTTGTTAGGAATAACAGAATGTAATCCATTACCACAAAAATATAATGGATTTAATATACCATTTGAAATATTTGCAGGTATAGAGTTTAACAAAGTATTAGATATAAATTTAAATGTAGCAGTAGATATTCATAAGAACATTTGTGAATACCTAAATGAGTTATTAAAAAAGGAAGGTATTTATAAAAATAGTGGAGATATTGGAAAGAGTAATGGAATTTATACTTTTAAGAGGATAATAGAAACAAAAGAAGGTAAACAATTAGCTAATATAGATATATTATCACACTCAATGCTTATGCCATTAAAAGAACTATATCAATTAACAAATATTAATCCACAAACAATACCATTAAACGAAAAAAAAGAAGATGTAATAAAAATAACTGACTTATTGATAAAAGAACAATTCTATGTTCAAGCAGATTTAGAAAATATATTAGACATCATATCAAAGATAAAAATAGATACTTTTGACAATTTGATTATTCTAGTAGGTTTGCTTTATAGAACAGGCATTTATAATTGTATAGAAGATATACTTGAGAATATAACAACAGATTTATCACAAATAATTTCTTCAAGAGATGATATAATGGTATATTTAACACAAAAAGGAATTGATAGAATAACTGCTTATCATATTATGGAAAATGTAAGAAAAGGAAAAGGGATTACAGAAGAAATGGAAATTACTATGTCAGAGCATAATATCCCAGATTGGTATATAAAACTATGTAAAAAAATAGAGTATCTATTTCCAAAGGCACATAATGTTGGATATGCAATATTAGAATATAGATTAGCATGGTATGGCATTCATTATCCAAAAGAATATTCAAAAGTAATGGAAAAATGGAATAATTTATAAAAAGTGGAGGTAGTAAATGGAACTATTAAAAATATTTGGAAGAGAGGAGAAGTAAATATGGCAAGAGATTTAAAAAAATTCCTAAAAATGTTTTTTCAACAAGACAAGCAATGAGGAAATTTACGGATTGTTTAAATAAATCAGGCATCTTTAATCAAAAAATACCATATCTAGTCATACATCAAGGAGAAAGATATTATGGTAGCGAACTAAAATTAAAATTAACATTTAAAGAGGACATTAAAACTATATGTACTTCAAAAGATGCAAATGAAAGAAATAAACAATTAACAAAGTATATTTTAAAAAAATTAAATAGTGTACCAAATTTTAAATTTGATTTAGAAAATAAAGTTTTTATACATATGCTAGATAAGACAGATAAAGAAGTATATAAAATGTATACAGTAGCATATTCGTTTGGTTTTTCTTATGAATTTGATGATGAAAATAAGCCAATTACTAATAGTTGTAATTTGGTAGTAAGAATATATAAGAAAGATATACCATTATTTGAAATATATTTTGGAAGAAGACAAGAATATGAAGATGATGAATTATAAGAGACACTAAAAGAAAATGGGTCAATGAAAAAGTAAGGAAGAAGCGTATGGAATATTATTTTATGAAAAATATAGCACCCAAAATTAACGAAGTAGTTAAGAAAAAAGTAGAAGAAAATCAAGTGAAGAAAGAGGAAAAAAGAGTAAAAAGAAATAGGGGGATAATGATAATGTTTGATTTTATGAAACAAAAATATAAACAAATGATAAAAGAGGCAGGTTTTGAAGATATTATTGAATTTAATGATTTACATAGTGATGGCAAATTTGTAGGAAATAAACTTAGGTGTAGTGATAAGGAAATGATAAACCAAAAACTAATTAATAAACAGGAATCTCCAATGGTATTAGCCCAAAAAATAGAAAAATTGGAAAAATTAGAAAAATTAGAAAAAGATTTAAAAGAAGAGGCATTTAGTAAGAAAAAAATATATTAGAAACCATAGAGTATTTAATAACAATTTATAGTAATTTGCAAAAAATCAATGAAGACTTAGAGGAAGAATATGATTCTGGCTTATATTTACCAGGTTATAATTTTAGTGGTAATGAAGCTTATTTACTAATTGGTAATGGCAATATTTACCTAGTTGATTATGCAACTTATGAAATATTGGTAGCAATTGATAAGGACAAGATTAGCCATATTGAAATTAAATCAGAGGAAGAAGCAGCACCAGCATATGTTCCTAAATACAAAAATGCACCAAGTGCACCAAGTGCTACATTAACGAACCAAACATGGAATAATCAATCTACAGACCGATATATGCAAAATTATTATAAAAATGAATATGAAAGAAAATTAGCACAATATCAAGCAGACTTAATAAATGTTAATGCATATAATCAAAACGAACAAAGAAAATACGAAGAATCATTAGGAAAGACAAGAATGGTAAAACATCTATATATATATGCTTTAATGACCCTAAAATATCAGATCTGGAATGTGATTATAAATGGTATTCGTTTATTACTCAAAAATTACCAAGATTAGATATTAAAGATTTAGAAAAAGGAACAACAATAAATGGCAAGAAAAAAGAAGATGAAGAAATCTTCAAACCAGAAGAAAAAATGAAAATTGGCGATGATAATGTAGGTTATGTGGAATTTCAAAAAGAATTGTACATAAATCATACGATAAAGGAGAATCAATTAGAATTTAATTTATCCAATGGTTATCATTTTATCATAATAAAATATAGAGATAACACAAATTTTAGAGAAATGGCAAAAAAACTAAAATCCAATTCAAGGGTAACGGAGGAAGGAAAACCAGCATTTTTTAAACCTAAATTAGACAATGACGTTAATGGTTTTATTGGAAATATGGAAGACGGCACATGGCAGGCAATAATGGATTATAAAGGTGTAATATATGATATTCAGGCGAAATATATAAAAGAACAAGATAAGTATATAGATTATGATGAAGATATTGATGGAAAATTAGGATTTTCTACATTTTATAACATTCCTAATGCAATGTTTAGTATTATAGAAAATAATTAAAACTACTAAATTAGGCAAATATGTGAATTAGAAAAAATCTTCAAAAAATATTGAGTATTATCTAAAAATATGGTATATTTAAAATACAGAAAGCAATAAATTTATATAAATTGCATGTACATTACAAAACAATGTATTTAAAGGTTAGTTTTTATTATAGTATAAAATGAAAAAAATTTAGAGGAATTATAATGATAGAAAGATAAGTGGAAAATTTAACATGGAGGAATGGTTATGAAAATGACCAATTGTATATTGTTCAGTCCAAAGTTCTTAAGTAACCAATACAAAAAGTAGAGGAGGGAAGCGTATGCAAACCTCCTTTTTATATAATAAGAAAAGAATAAAAATAGGAGAGTGATTATATGCTATTAGAACTAGAAGAAACTATAAAAACACTACAAGAATTAAACAAAAAAATACAGAATTTAGGTGATTCACTTTGACATATCAAACTTAGAAAAAACACTTAAAGAATTAGAAGAAAAAACCACTAAACCTGAATTTTGGGAAGACACAGAAAACACAAGCAAAGTATTAGCAGAAATAAAAAAAATAAAAAACAAATACACAAAATACAAAGAAATAGAAAAAGAAATAAATAACTTACTAGAACTATCAGAACTAGTAAAACAAGAATATGATGAAGAAATATCAAATGAAATAATAAAAAACACAAAAAAAGAACAAAGAAACTTAGAAAAATTAGAACTAGAAACACTACTATCAGGAAAATATGACTCAAATAACAGTATAATAACAATACACCCAGGAGCAGGAGGAACAGAATCACAAGACTGGGCAGAAATGTTATATAGAATGTATACAAGATGGGCAACAAAAAATGAATATGAAATAAAAGAACTAGACTATTTAGAAGGAGACGAAGCAGGAATAAAAAGTGTAACATTTGAAATTATAGGACAAAATTCATATGGATATATGAAAAGTGAAAAAGGTGTACATAGATTAGTAAGAATATCACCATTTGACAGTGGAGGAAGAAGACATACATCATTTGCCTCAGTAGAAGTATTACCAGAAATAACAGAAAATATTGAAATAAACATAAATCCAGATGATTTAAGAATAGATACATATAGAGCTTCAGGAGCAGGAGGGCAACACATAAACAAAACATCTTCAGCAGTTAGAATTACACATATACCAACAAACACTGTAGTAGCTTGTCAATCAGAACGATCTCAAATACAAAATAGAGAAACAGCAATGAAAATGTTAAAATCTAAACTGTTTGACCTAAAAGAACAAGAACAAAAAGAAAGAATAGAAGATTTAAAAGGAGAACAAAGAGAAATTGCCTGGGGTAGCCAAATTCGATCATATGTATTTTGTCCATATACTATGGTAAAAGACCATAGAACTAATTATGAAGTAGGAAATGTTCAAGGAGTTATGGATGGAGAGATAGAAGGATTTATGGAAAGTTTCCTAAAAAGTCTTTAAAGCAAAATAAAACTTGATTTTTAGTAAAAAATATGATAATATAAGCAAGAAAAAAATAAAAAGAGGGTGAAAAAATGAAAGAAACATTTTACATAACAACACCAATATACTACCCAAGCGGAAAATATCATATAGGAACAGCATACACAACAGTACTAGCAGATGCAATAAAAAGATATAATAAATTAAGAGAAAAAGAAACATATATGTTAACAGGAGCAGATGAGCATGGGCAAAAAATAGAAACAAAAGCACAAGAAAGTAACAAAACACCACAAGAATATGTAGACGAAATGGCAAAAATGGCACAAGAATTATGGACAAAAATGGACATACAATATAATGACTTTATAAGAACAACAGAAGAAAGGCATGAAAAAATAGTACAAAAAATATTTGACAAATTTATGGAACAAGGAGACATATATAAAGGAGAATATGAAGGACTATACTGTGTACCATGTGAAACATTTTTTACACAAACACAATTAATAGAAGGAAAATGTCCAGACTGTGGAAGAGAAATAGTACCAATGAAAGAAGAAGCATATTTTTTTAACATGAAAAAATATGCAGACAAATTATTAAAATATTATGAAGAAAATCCAGACTTCATAAAACCAGAATACAGAAAACAAGAAATGATAAACAATTTTATAAAACCAGGATTAGAAGACTTATGTGTAACAAGAACAACTTTTGACTGGGGAATAAAAGTACTAAAAGACCCAAAACACATAGTATATGTATGGTTAGATGCACTAACAAATTATATTACAGCACTTGGATATATGTCAGAAGATGAAACATTATTTAACAAATTTTGGCCAGCAAATATACAAGTAGTAGGAAAAGATATAGCAAGATTCCATTTAATATATTGGCCAATATTTTTAATGGCACTAGATTTACCATTACCAAAAACAATATTTGTACATAACTGGATAATGATGAAAGATGGAAAAATGAGTAAATCAAAAGGAAATGTAATATATCCAGAAACTTTAATAGAAAGATATGGATTAGATGCAACCAAATATTTCTTATTAAGAGAAATACCAATGTCTCAAGATGGAATATTTTCACCAGAAGAATTTATTCAAAGATATAATTTCGATTTATGTAATGATTTAAGCAACTTATTAAACAGAACAGTATCAATGGTAAATAAATACTTTAATGGACAAGTTCCAGAATATAATGGAACACCAAATGAAATTGATCAAGAAATAGAAAAAATAAGTAAAGAGCAAATCAAAAAATTTGAAACATTATTTGAAAATTTTGAAATCGCAAATTCAATACAAGAAATCTGGAATTTAGTTGCTAGAACAAATAAATACATAGACGAAACAATGCCTTGGGCTTTAGCAAAAGAAGAAAAAACAGAAAAATTAAAATCATCAATGTATCATTTAATAGAAAACTTGAGAAAAATAGCAATATTAATAAAACCAATAATGAATGAAACTTCTGAAAATATATTAAAACAAATAGGAGTACAAGACGAAAATTTAAAAACTTGGAAAAGTTTAAATGAATATGATAAATTAAAACATATAAAAGTAATTGAAAAAGGTGAGCCAATTTTTATGAGATTAAATGCAGAAGAAGAGATCGAATATATAAAACAAGAAATGAAAAAATAGAAGATAATTAAAAGGGGGTAAATTTAGAAGTTAGAAAAATGAATAACATGCAATATCAAGGTAGTAATATGCTTAGCTTAAAAAAATATATAGATAAGAAAAGAATAATATTCAACATAATAGTAGGTACATTAACTATTATAACGATATATATGATAAGTTATTATATAATAAATACAACAATAAAAGAAAAAAATGCAAAACAATATACAGCACAAATTGTTCAATATAAAAAACAACAAGAAAGCCAAGAAGGAAGAGAACAATTAGAGCAAATGAAAAAAGCAAAAAAACTAAAGAAAGACACAGATAAAAGAGGTAAACTACCAGAACTAACACAAAAAGGAAAAGAAAATTTAAGTAATATATATCATAGTGAACAAAAAAGAGCATTTCTAACATTTGATGATGGACCTTCACAAAATACAAATGAGATATTAGACATTTTAAAACAATATGATATAAAAGCAACATTTTTTGTATTAGGAACACAAGCAGAAGTAATGTCAGAAACTGTAAAAAGAATATATGATGAAGGACATTACCTTGCAAATCATGGATATACACATATATATTCTAGTATTTATCAATCGCCAGAGCAAGTATTAACTGAATACAATCAATGTAATCAAATTATAGCAAATGCAATTCAAGTACCAGAATATAATTCACATTTATTTAGATTTCCAGGAGGCTTTGCTGGTGGAAAATATGCAATAATAAAACAACAAGCAGGGAAATTGCTTGAACAAAATGGTATTTTAAATATTGATTGGAATTCTTTAACAGGAGATTCTGAAAAAGTTAATCCTTCAGCAGAATATTTAATGAATAACTTATATAATACAACACAAGGAAAAAACAGTGTAGTAATATTAATGCATGATGCTCTTGCAAAAAGGGTTACAGTAGAAACTTTGCCACAAGTTATAGAATATTTAAAAAACGAAGGATATGAATTTGAGAATTTTTATAGTATTATAAAGTGATTTTATAGTATTTTCACAGAAATATAAGAAATAAAAAATATAGATAGGAGATGGACACAATTGCCTAGAAAAATGAAAGGGAAAGTACAAGGGATATTAGATAAAATTGAATACTTAGGATTAGATTTAGATGAAGTACCATCAAATTTTAAAAATTTTGAACCATTAGATTACAGAATATCAAGATTTTATGATGAAAAACAATATAGGCAATATAGATATGTACCAATAAAAGACATACAAATTTTATTGTCTCCAACAAACCGATTAGAAGATTTAAATGAAAAATATAAAAAAGCAAGACCAATATATGAATATTTAGATAAAAATAGTGAAGAAAACATATTAAAATATACAACATTTTTAAATATGTTAAAAAATATGGATGTTGATGAAATAGAAAAAATAGAAGAAGAACAAGAAAAATTAAATAAAAATATACCTTTTAAGGTTAAATTTCAAGGAAATTATTTATGGCAAATATATTATTCAGAAAACACAGATAAATACTTTATGTTAGTACCAACAGAAGACACAGATTATTCAACATTTTTCTTTTTACTAAAAAAACAATTAGAAAAAAATAATACAGATCAAATTTTTGTACCAATAAGTAATGTAAAATACTCAAACAAATATCTTAAAAAAGTACAATTTGAAGATATGGAAAATTATTTATGGTTATTTACAAAAGATTGGCCATTAATATATGAAGTATATGATAAAGATAATGAATTATCTATTCAAATTATTGGTGAAACTTATATATATGAAAAAATAAAAACAACATATAAAATAAAATTAAAAACAGAAAAAGAAGCTAATGAATTTTACAAATTACTTAAAGCATTATTTATATTGCAAACTGAAGCACCAAATTATTTTACTTTTAAAACAAATATAAATAAAAATGGAATATTAGAATTTTATTTAGAAGAACAAAAAATTAAATACAAAAATATGGTAGAATTTATAAGAGAACAATATAAAAATGGACTACAAAGAAAAAAAGAAATGAGAGCAAAAATTAGAACATATACAAATAAATTAAAACAATTACAAGAATTAGCAGCAACACAAGAAATAGAATATTTAGCAAAAGAAAAACAAATAACAACATTTTTAGAATGTAAAAAAACTTTTTTTGGAAAGTTCAAATATTATTTTAAATATAATAAGAAAAATAATAAAAAAGAAAAAAATAAAGAAGAATTACAAGTAGAACAACAAGAACAAACTGGAAAAATGGAAATAAAAAAAGAAACAAAAAAAATTCCAATAAAAAAAGTCTACACATTAGAAGAATTAATTTCAAATTATAAGGAATTAGAAGAACTAGAAACTAGAATGAAAGACCTTTTAATGGATGTAAATGCCTTAAAATTAAAAACTAAAAATATGGCGAAAAAAATAGAAAATGCTACAAAATATATTGAAGAGATAGATAGTCATAAAAAAAGTATTTTTGAATTTTGGAAATATAGTAATAAAGACGAAATGTCAGCATTACCAGAAGGAGAACAAGAAGAAGTAAACATAATTAAAAAAATAGAAAAGACATTTGATTATGAAGAAGATTTACAAGAATTTGGAGAAAAATTAGATAAAATACAAATTCAAAACTTAAATAAAGAAGACACTGATAGTATATATATTGCAACAACAAATTTGATAGATATATTAAATAAAGTAAAAACAAATAACATTTTTCCAGAAGATATTGAAAGAAATTTAAAAGAGTTAAAAGCAGAAGCGAAAGAATTAAAAACTCTAAATGAAGAGGAATATGATATTTTTGGAAATATTATAGAAGATAAAACAAAAATCAAAAAAATAAATAACAAAAAACATAGAGAATTGCCAAAAGATAAGTTTAATATATTAGAGATAAATAAAAATATGAAAAGAATTAGATATACTTTGATTTTGGAAAATGTAATACAAAATATTCTAAATGCTTTAAATAAAGGTATTATTCCTGAAAATTTGGCTGTATATAAAGCAATTAGTGAAGATACTTTGAATAATAAAGAGATAAATGTTTTTAATATAAATCCAGAAAATGAAATAAAAGAAATCCTAAAAAGTGATGGAAATGAAATTAATTTGTATAAATTAAATTTAAAAGAGGGAACAAAAGGTATAGGATTCACTAATAGTATTTTTTATGATAATCAAAATAAAACATTGCCTGTTGGTATGGATTTGTCAACTAAAATGATTGTTGATACAGCTAATCTTCATTTAAAATTAATAAATAAGCAATCATTTAAAATTGTGAATTTTACAAATGATAATGATGATTTTTCACATATTGATATTAAAGAGGTTGAGGCTTTTGAATATGAAATAGTAAATTTAGAGGATATTGTAAGTAAATAGATGATTTGATGTACTTAAAATATATTGTCAAGCATTCACTTATATATTATTTTTTCTTCATTCCCAACTGCTAACAGTTTGTAAATAAAATTTTGCGGTGCAGTTGCTCCGCAAATTTTATTTACAAACTGTAACTTATTGGTCCCCACATTCATTACTAAAAAATAATATATTATAGCTCTTTTGCTACACTACAGATTTAAAATTTGACCTAAACTGTAACAAAAAATTTCTCCAAAATTTTAATTTAGGGCTAGACATTTTTTTATAAGTATGTTACTATATTTGAAGTACATAAATGCTCATTTTATAAATCTATTAAATATCTAACCAAAGTTAATCCTTTTGTAAAATATGTCGGTATGACGGAACTGGTAGACGTGTTGGTCTCAAAAACCAATGAATAACTTTCGTGTGGGTTCGAGTCCCACTACCGACACCAATTACTTTATTAACTATTAATTAAACTAAGTACATTAGAAACATTTTTTTCTGTAAATTCATCATAAGTATTGTCGAATGTAGAAAGTTCATTATTCCAAAATATTCTGAAACATAATCAGGTCTTATTAATTTTCCAACAAGATTGAGACAAATACATATCTTCATATTTTTTAGTATAAGAACCTCTAAATGCTTTTTTAAATAATTCTTGATTTTCTTTAGATTGTAGTAAAGGTGTTATTACTTCATCAACAAGTGGTAATGTTCTATAACTAGATTTGTTTTTAGTTTTAGCCTTTGCAATTATTTGTCTTTTTCCATTAAGTTTTAATTCTACAACAGTATGCTTAATAGTAATAGTATTTTTTTAAAAATCAAAAGCACTCCACTTTAATCCTAATACTTCACTTATTCTTAATCCATAGAATGAAGCAAATAATATAACTAATTCTAATGGATCGCCTTTTGAACTTTCAAATAGGATATTTAATTCAGTTTCACTATAGAAGTTACCTATAAATTGATTATATCATATATTATGAAACATAGTAAAAATGAAATTTCACAAGTAAGAAATAGTTATAATATGTTATTGCAGAAATTAGATTAGCAAATCATAATATAGTAATTTTTTGTTCAGAATTAATAAAAAAATATTGACTATATATCAATATTTTGATAAAATATGTATATAATATTAATGGAGGTGTTTATTATGCCAATTATTAGACCAAGTTCTGATTTAAGAAATAATTATAATGAAATTTCTACAATTTGTCATCAAACTAAAAGTCCAGTATATATTACTAAAAATGGTGCAGGAGATTTAGCAGTAATGAGTATAGAATTATATGAGCTTTTAACAGATAAATATATGCTATATAAAGAATTAGAGAAGGGTATTAAATCTTTAGACAAAGGAGAAAAATATTCTGAAAAAGAAGTATATGAAGAACTAGATAAAATATAAAAGGAAGGTTTATTTGTGGAAAAATACAATATAGAATATTCAAAAGAGTCTAAAGAAGATTTAGTAGGGATAAAGCAGTATATAAAATATAATTTGCAAGAAACAGAAACAGCACAAAAACTAATATCAAAAATAAGAAAAGAAATAAATAATTTAAAACACAATCCTAAAATCTATTCAATTATCGATGATGACCTAATAAAGAAACTTGAAATTCGAAAATTAGTAGTAGATAATTATATTATTTTTTATAGAATAAAAAGTGATAGTATAGAAATAGTTAGGATTATGTATGGAAGAAGAAATTGGATTAATTTATTATAAATTTTAGCGACAAATTACAATAAGTGTGGCAAGTAATTAAGTTGAAAATTACTTGCCATTTATGATATAATCGAAACATAAGATAGTAAGTTGTCGAGGAGGATAAATTTATGTTACACAAAATGAAATTAAAAGAAAGTCCATTTGAAAGAATAAAAAATGGAACTAAAACAATAGAATTTAGATTATATGATGAAAAAAGAACACAAATAAAAATTGGAGATAAAATTGAATTTTCAAAATTACCAGAGTTAGAAGAAAAAATAGTAGTTGAAGTTTTAGATTTATATAAAGATGTAAGTTTTGAAGAATTGTTTAAAAAAGTATTTACTGACAAAGAGGAAATTGAAAGAAAAACACAATCTATGTTTCAATTTTATACACATGAATAAGAAAAAGAATATGGTGTCGTAGGAATAAAAATAAAATTAATATAGCTATAAATTTGATAGTATGTTAAAAGACATAGATGAAGAATACAGAACTACACTTATAAATCTTGGAAAATATAAGCTTATAATGTTCGCAATAGCTAAAATTATTGAGAAGGAAGTAATAGAACAAAATCAAGTTGCATTGTATTTATTTAATTATATAACTCCAACAGAATTTAAACTGGTAGTAAAATGTTTCTTTTTCTTAGCAGCTTGGGTGATAGCAGTATTTGCAGTGCCACCAGATTTCAAGTATTTTATAAATGTTTCTAGAGACTGGGTAATTTTTGAAATTTCTGAAGAAGATCATAGAAGGATAGACAGAAATCTTTTTCTTAATATTATTGATACTTTTTTATCATCTTTTAAACACTCTATTATGTAATTTTCTCCATTTTCTAAATAATAACTTATCTCTACCTCCTTAAACATTATTCTAATTTCTTCTATTATCCTATACAATTTTTCTCACCTCCTTCTTTAGATTCTTGTCCTAACATTATACCGTAAGCATATGATAAAATTATCTTTTTATTTTCTTCATTTAATTCATCATATACTTCCTCTATTGTTTTTTTCATTTTTTTCACCTCCTTTTTTACTAATATTTTTTATATATTTTTATTGATATTTTTACTAAATATTAGTATAATTAATTCGGAGATGATTAATATGTATAAAAGAGTAGAACAACTACGTAAATCTTTAAATTTAACACAAAAAGATTTCGCTGAAAAAATTGGTGTAAAACAAGGCTTAATTAGTGCTATTGAATTAAATAAAACCCCTTTAACTAAACAATCTATAATCGCAATTTGTTCAATTTTTTCAGTTAATGAACTTTGGCTTACGACTGGAAAAGGTGAAATGTTTAACATTAAATCTTCACTTGAAAATGATTTCTTTGAAGTTTATAAAAACTTTTCTCCTGATATTCAATCTTGCCTTTTAAATTTTGCTAAAGAACTTCTTAATATTCAAAATAATTCTTTGGAAGGTTAATTCCTTCCTTCTTTTAAAAAAGGCTTAGAAGCACCTTAATTCAAGATGCTTTTTTTCATTACATTTATATTACATTTTTCAAATTTATTGACTAAAAAAATCTCCAATGATATAATAATATCGAAAAAAAGGGAAAAATAACCAAAAAAGAAACATAAACAAAAGAAAATTGGAGGAAAAAACGAATGGAAAAAATAATAAAAATTATATCAACAGTATTAATTCTAACAATTTTAATAAACATAATAATATCAATTATAACAAAAAACCATACATATGCGGTAACACAAAGTATAAGTACAAATATAGAAGCATTAGATAACTCAAAATATCCAGGAATAAAAGATAAAATAAAACAACTACAAAGCAAATATCCAAATTGGAAATTTAAAATTTTATATACAGGATTAGACTGGAATACTGTTATAGCAAATGAATTTACAGGACATGGAACATCACCAAAAAATCTAATACAAAAAACATCAAACTATCAAGGAGCATGGATTTGTCCGATATGTGGAGACACAAAATATGATAATGGAAGTTGGAGATGTGCTTCAGAACAAGCCATAAAATATATGATGGATCCAAGAAACTCATTAAATGAATCTGATATTTTCCAATTTGAAGAACTAACAAATGCTGGTTGTGATACAAATATTTTAAAATCAATGACAAAAGGGACTTTTCTTTCAGGACATGAACAAGGAATTATAAATGCAGCAAATTCAAATAATGTAAACCCATATTATATAGCAGCAAGATTAATTCAAGAACAAGGAGTAAATGGAACAGTATTAACATCAGGTAGTGGATATAATGGGCAATATGCTGGATATTATAATGCTTTCAATATAGCAGCTTCAGGAAATACAACAGAAGAAATTTTAATAAATGCACTTAAATATGCAGAAAAAAAAAGATGGACAAGCCTAGAAGCTTCAATTGATGGTGGAATTAGCTTTTTAGCTAAACAATATATACAAAAAGGACAAAATACTTTATATTTACAAAAATTTGATGTAGAAGCAACAAATGGATTATATTCAAATCAATATATGCAAAATCTACTTGCAGCACAAAATGAAGGAACAACATTAAGAAACACATATATAAACATGAATTCAATGACATCTTCACATACATTTATAATACCAGTTTATGAAAATACTCCACAAAATGTATGTAGTAGACCAGATTCAAATG
Source organism: uncultured Clostridia bacterium (assembly GCA_948528155.1). GTDB lineage: Bacteria > Bacillota > Clostridia > TANB77 > CAG-508 > CAG-269. The sequence continues at coordinate 14,246 of CAOSZT010000034.1, forward strand.
GAAATAGTACAACACAAACAGATTTAGTAAAAGTTAATGTTGATAGTTCAATTAGAATAAGAAATACTCCAAATGGTAGTACTACTGTTGGATGGTTATACAAAAATGAAATTGTAACTAGATTAGAAAAAGCAACATCAAAAGTAAATGGAACTTATTGGGATAAAGTAAAAAAATCAGATGGAACAATTGGATATACTGCAAGAGAAACATATGAAAATGAAGCCAATTATAAATTATATTTAGTACCAATAAATGAAGATAATCCAAATAATACAGGAAATAACAATACTTCTAACATAAAAAAGGGAGATGTAAATAGAGATGGAAAAATAACATCAAGTGATTATGTACTAATAAAAAATCATATTATGGGAATTAAGTTATTAGATGAAACTTCTAAAATTTATGCTGATTATAATGGAGATGGAAAAATAACATCAAGTGATTATGTATTAATTAAAAATTATATTATGAATAACTAACAAATAATAAAAAAACAAATGCCTATATGGTTATAGGTACCAATTTATAAAACCTAAATATATTGTTTAAGGAATGAGAAAAAATGAATAGAGTAAAGAAAAGTTTAATTTTATTATTAGCTATGATTTTAATTATATCCATATTTATACCAAAATCAATAGCAGCAAGTTTAAGTATTTCTTTATCAAAACCTATTGCAAATGTAGGGGATACAGTAAATGTTACAATTAATGGAAGTGGAATTGCTGGAAAAATTTCATTAAGTGTAACAGGAAATGCAACAATAAGCCAAAATAGTGTATGGGTAGACAATTCATCAGCAACAGTTAATGTTAAAATAAATGGAACTGGAAATGTAACAGTTACAGCTACACCTGTTGATGTATCAGATTCTATAACAGCACAACCATTTTCAACACCAGCAACTGGAACAATCACAGTTAATAATAATTCAGGAAATGGACAACAAACACCAAATACACAAAAACCACAGACAAAATCAAATGTAGCAACACTTTCAAATTTAGGAATAAGACCAAATGATTTTAAAGGATTTAAATCAAGTCAGACCTCATATAGTGTAGAAGTACCAAACAATGTAGAAACAATTGAGATATATGCAAGTAAAGGACAAAGTGGACAAACAATTTCTGGAATAGGCAAAAAGAATTTAAAAGAAGGGACAAATAACTTTAATGTAGTAGTTACAGCAGAAGATGGAAAAACTCAAAAAACATATACATTAAAAATAACTAGAAAACAAGAAAGTGAAAAGCCAGAAGAAGAAACACCTGAGGAAAAACCAGAACAACAACCAGAAGAAAACCCAGAAGAAGAAACACCACAAAAAATATTAGGATTAACTGAATTAAAAATTGAAGGAATAGAGCTTACCCCTAAATTTAGAACAGATATATATGAATATAAAATTGAAATTAATGAAGATATTGAAAAATTAGATATATCAGCATTAGCAGAAAATACAAATTATAATATTGAAATTACAGGAAATGACAATTTACAAGAAGGCGAAAATGTTATTACAATTATAGTAAAAGATGAAAAAACAGAAGATATAATAACATATCAAATAATTGTAAATAAAGTTATAAGCACAAATAATAGTAACAAAAATAATTTTAAAGAATTTATATTAAATAATAAAATTATTAT
>CAOSZT010000035.1 GCA_948528155.1 uncultured Clostridia bacterium
GGTAGTTTTTATATTCCCTTTTTTGGTTACTTTTATATTATCATTTTTATTTGTTTACAAATTTCATTATACCTTGTACTGTTTTGTACTCTTTCAACTGCTTAGCTATCTTTGAAAAGTCATTTTCCATTTATTACTCACCTCCCGTGTGTAAATGTTTGTTTTCTCAGTTGATTATTATGCTAATCCCTTCGCTCCACGGTCATTACTCGCCTCATAGCTACTACGAATTAGTCCGACTTCTTGCAAGTCATTTGATAAACCTCAGCTTTTACACTTCTTTAACTCGAATAAAGAGTTTATCATACTCTGTTTAGAGAACTTGCAAGACCTCCCAGGTCTGTTTAATATATTAATGTAGAACTCGCCACACCCTATGAACCCGACAGAACCCACATCTCCTCACCATATCGTTAATGTGTTATTGTTTGCTACCATGAACAAGGTATCAACTTCTGCTTGACTAGTTTAACGGGTCTAAATTAGTTTCACGCTTTCGCATTGCGGCTCGAACTCTCCCCAATTTACGCTTAAATTGTAACTTCACAGTTACAACTCCAAAATCTAGTTACTAGCGGTTGGTTAGACCTTACTAGATAGGATTTCCACCTACTATATATTAAACACCTAACTGGCGCACATTCATAGTTCCAACCCAATAAAGCATATCAGTATTTTTCATATCTTCAGTCAAATCGCTTTTAGATTTTAAATCGTTAATAATTTGTTGTACTCTATTATCTGCCGTTTCTTGTATTTCTTTTAAATGTGTATTTAATGTTCCGTCCATAAGCATTATAGTATAATCTGCCTTTTTGTGTTCTTTTAGATATTTTAATCTCATTCTTCCATATTTATTGAAAGTGATTTTTTCATGTTTAGGCATTGCTAGGCTTGGTATATAATAATCTCCCTCTAAATGATATTCAATGCCTGTTCTTTCATCAATTTTTGTTTTTGGTAATTCATTATTCATAGATTTTTTCCTCCTTTTAAAATCTTGTATCATTATTTTTCTTTTTATTCTTGGTTTGCTTGTTTTCATCTGGTATAGTTACTCTTCTAGCAATATTATTAGCAATTTCATTATCGTTGTTATCAAATATTCCATTTTTATATAAGTCATCACTAACAATTTTATAGTTATTATCTTTATCATAGCAAATTCTTTTGTGAAAGTGGCTCATAATATTATGCCAAAAGCATTTAAATTTCTGTAATTCTTGTTTTATCTTTTCTTTTTCAGTTTGTAACTTGACGATAATCTTGTCTTTAGTAGATAGTTCCTTTTTTAGATTGCCGATTTCATTATCTTTTAGTTGTATTTCATATTTAAGTGAACGATTTTCTTTTTCTATTTCAAAGCTAGAGTGTTCAAAATCTTTAATCGCCATATTTAAGTCATTTACACTTCTTACTGTCTGGGTTATATCTTTTACATCTTCTGTATAATTTTTGATTTTCTGGACATCCTCGTTTGAAATAACCATATTATTTTTGTTTAGTTTAGTAGGTTTTAGATTGGCTAATATTTCTTTTATATCTCTACTAGAATTATCAAGTTTTTTAGTTTGATTATTAGCTTTTTCAAGTTTCTGTTCTTTTTTAGCTAATTGTTTCTTGATTTCTCTGTAATTGCCCATTTCATTAACATTGATGTCTTGATTTCTGCCTTTTTTCTTTTCTTTTAATCTAGTATTAACTTCGTAAAACTTGTTATATGACTTAATACAAGCATTTCGCATTTTATCTTGTATTTCGGTAAGTGTTGCTTTTGTAAATAATTTACTTTTTCCTACTTGCTTTTTCATTCCTCTAGTGCAATTTGTAATTACTGGAACACCTACAATGTGCATATGGGGAGAAACTTCATCAAAGTGTATTGTCGCATTTGCTATTTTAAAATCTGGTACAATTTTAATTAAATCCTTTATTTGCTCATTATATACATCAACCATTTTAAATCTATATCTTTCGTCTTTATCATTCCAAAAGTCCATATCTCCAAGTTCTATTATAATTTCACACGCAATATCATTTTGAGATTCACATACTTTTGTAAAGTAATTATCTATTTTTCTATCATTTCTAGTTTGCTTATTGTTATATTCTATCCTTGCTTGTTCAAATTCATCTAAATATACTTGCTTAACATCATTTACAATATCATCTGTTCCATAAATTGTTCTAATTAGTTCTGTTTGATTATCATAATTCCTTAAATTATGTTTGTTTACATCTGACAAATCTTTTGCATTTTGAATTGCATTATTAGATAGAGAAGTAGTACCAGATACATTTTCTTTTGCGACTTTCTTTGCTAATTTGCTTTTATTTTTATCACTACCTAAGTGAAAAGAATATGCTAATTCTTGCTCCATAAAATCCCTCCTTTGAAATTTCTTCGTAGCACAGGACTTCGTCTTGACGGAAGTCCTAACCCCCTATATGTTATGACGTACCATCATAACATGGGGGCTCTGCGAGGCAATAAAATTTATTTTTAGCAAATAAATTTTATTCAAATTAACTATCACCACTTTCATTTTTGTTATCACAAAAACAAAACGTGCCACGTTAATTTGTTTCTTCTGTTTCTTCTTCGTAGAACTTTACTGGCTTAACACCTACTGAAATAGGAGTAGGCTCTTTTGTATAAATTACACTATCATTGCTTTCATCTGGTATATAATCAAATGCAGTATCAATCTCTTTCATTTGAAATTTATCTTCCTCATTAATATAAAGTATTCCAAATCTATAAGTTTCCATTTTATTATCTGGATCTAGTTTATAATAATCTTCTAAAGGAAATACTCTAACAATAGCACTATTGTCTTCAGCAAAGTTGAAATAGAACATCTGCTTATCAACATAGTAGATTGCCTCTGTATAATGAACATCATAATATTGTCTTAATCTCATAATGATTTCTCCGACTTCTTCCTCTGGCAAATAATTACTAAATCTAACACTACCAAGCACATTGCCTAATATCATAGGTTTTGTAGTATCAATATAACCGTTATCATATAATTCTTGACAAGGCTTACAAATGGATTCTCTAAAGTTAATTTGATTTACAACTACTTCGTTACCAACTAAAGATAATTCAATGTCATCAATATATTTCATAATAAGCTCTGCTTGCTCTTGTCTAGTATAATCTTTCCAAGTTTTAGTTTTTGCTTGATATTCCTTATCTAGTTTTATTTTATTGATAAAGTCAATGTCCCTTTTTAATAAAATGTCTTTTGGTGTAAATTTTAGTTCTTCAGTGCAATCAGTAGTTTCTAGTTTATTTTCTAGTTCACTTATAGCATTTTCAACTATTTTCTTTTCTTCGTTATATTCTTTTAGTTCAAAAACTCCATTGATATATGCCTTTTTTATTCTTTCAAGTTTATTGTTTTGTTCTTTTATTTCTTTTTCTAATTGTTCTTTCGGCTCATCAAATTTTTGCTTTATCATAGGCAAAAAGAATTGATTTACAACAGAGTCATATTCTACTAACTCACTAATAAACTGATTAAAATAATCGTTTATAATCTTTTCTTTAAATTCAATTTTGCAATCATTACAATAGTAGTAGAAGTAAGACTTTCCACTTTTCTTTGTAGTAGCTTTACCACCTAAAATACGATTACATTTAGGACACTTAAGTTTCTGTAAATATAAATAAGTCAATGTTCTTTGAAAACTTCTTGAATTTTTCTTTTTCTGCACTTGACAATCTGACCACATTTCTTTTGAAATAATAGACTCAACTACATCCTCATAATAAGTTGGGTGCTTTGTTCTTTTTCCATGAACAAAATCTCCTTTATATATTTCATTTTCAAGAATAGTTTGTATAGTTGAATCTCTCCAATTATCTTTTTCTAAAACTTTTTCTTCATTGAATAGATTGCTTATTTTCTGATAAGAATAGCCATTATAATATAAGTCAAATATTCTAACTACAATATCTTTAGTAGCATAATCTATTACTAATCTTTTATCTTCGTGCTTATAGCCTAATGGTGCAACGTGAGGAATATGACCACTTTTTATTGCACCAGCTAGTCCTACTTTTGTTCTTTCACTAGTTCTCTCAATTTCATTTTGACTTACACTCATTAAAAGTCTTGAAATCATTTTTCCATTTGCAGTTGTAGTATTTATTTCGTCATTAGCACAGTCAAGATAAGCATTATTGTCATCTAAAAAAGTTATTAGTTTTTCCCAATCACATATACTTCTTGTTATTCTATCTAGTTTTAGGGCAACAATAGTATTGATTCTTTTAGATTTAATATCATTTTTTAATCTTTCAAACTCTGGTCTATAATTACCAGTTTTTGCACTTATTCCAGCATCTTCGTAATAGTCTACTATCTCATAACCCTTAAATTTACAGAAAGTCTCTAATCTTTCTCTTTGTTCTGGAAGACTAAAGCCGTTCGCGAGCTTGGTCTTCGGTAGAAACTCTCATATATAATCCACATTTTTTCTTTTCTTCGTTCAATTCTTAAACCTCCTAACAAACGGACTAACAAATTCTAAGCATTAAAATGCAAGAATTTGTAACGTTCGCATAATTATCTTCTACGTCAAGTCTGACGACTTTCCTAGAATATAAATAAAAAGAGACATCAAAGTACAATACGAGTACCGTTGACATCTCTTAAATCCATTTATCATAAACTAAAATACAATAATGCAATATAATATAATTTTTTCAAAGTACTCAATATATATAACTCTTGCCGAGTAAATATAAATTTTTATTGATTATATTATACTACAATTTTAAGAAATGTCAAATTTTTACAATTTATATATTTTTCAAATATTCTTCTAACTCTGATAATTTTATCTTTTTAGTTAAGTTAGAAATATACACATCATTAGAATAATTAAAAACTAAAAAAGTAATATTTTTAATAATCACTCTATGTGGCTCAATATATGTAAGATTAGTTTTCTCTAGCTTTCTAATGCTACCATTAATAAAGATAGGAGTAACTTTAGAAAACTCACATATAAACTCAAGCCTTTGTTTTAGACATTCCTCAAATTCTAGTTCTTGCTTAATTATCTTCATTTCTTGCACCATCCCTTCGTTTGGATGATTTTAATATTGTTTTTAAGCAACAAAAAAATCAACCAGATTTTATTTTCTGATTGATTTTTGTATCTCTCTGTTCTATAAAAAGTTCGAACAGATACGTCGTTGGTGCGGATGAAGGGACTCGAACCCCCACGTCGTTGACACTGGTTCCTAAGAACTGTGTTAGATATGTTAGCTATTAATAGTTATTGTTTTTTAGCCTTATATAAAATTAGTAAAATTATTATGGTTCTATGTATTATTAGAATTAACACCTACTCTATTCTGGCTTTTAATATTTTTTGTGTTTTTATAAAAAATATTAAAGTGTTAGAAAATTGATTAAAAATTGTTAGAAAATTAAATATAAAAGTATAACATTTGCTTTACCTTTAGCTAATAAAAAATTAAATAAATTTTGTCATATTACTATACTTTTTGGAAATTTATGGTATAATGATTGTAATAAAAATTTGTTCGGAGGTATTATCCTATGAAAAGATGTACTTTATGTGGAAGAAAAATCAGTAATACAAGATATACTTATGGTTTAGGTTGCTTAAAGAAAATGTGTAATTCTGTCAATGTTCACAATGTCAAAAATTTAAAAGGAGAAAGTCTACTAAATAGAAAAATTCTAAAGTTATGTAATAAAAAAACTTTACCTTTGACTCAAAGACAATTATTAACAGACAGATATTTAACTTTGAATTTATTAAATGAAGTACCTCTTGATTGTTACAATAATTATAGAAGTTTATTACAATCCGATATTGACACTATTAATCGAACTACAACTTTAATGAATTTACATAGTTGTGATGTTATTACATTAAAACAAGCATCTGAAATTAATAAGAAATATAAAGAAAATAAAGATACTTTTCAAAAAATTATGAATGGAGAATATGATGTACTACAAAATTTTTCTTTTGATATTGTTAGATTTGCATTTAGTAGATATTATAATAATAAACCTTACTTATCAGATATGACTCAAAAGTTACAACATTATATATTAAAATGTGGAGTTTTAGGACTAAAAATAAAAAATTATTATATTTCTTCTGAATTTCTAGATCATTCCTTACAAGAAAATCCTAATGATATAACTATTATGGAAGGTAAAATTATACAAGACATTATAGATGATAATTATTTTAAAAATAAATTAAATGAAATTATAAAAAAATATGGTAATAATGAAAATTTCAACACAGATAATGAATCTTTAGCTTTTGAGAATGGCGATTTGTTTTTCTCATTGCATAATAGCTGTATAAGTGTTTTGGGAAATAAACAAGATAATGGTAAGTGGCATCTAGATATAACATTATCTGATACTTATGATTTTACTGATTTGCAAGAAATTGAAAAATATATAAATAATGATGATTTTTGGAAAGGATTATTTGGCTCTGTTGGCAATAACTTAGCAATGATAAGTACTTCTTGTAATGTAGTTAATGAATACGAAATTACAATCAAATTCAAAATAGAAAATTGGGAGGTATAAATATAATGTCAAAACAAACTAAAAATAAAATTTTAATAATATTATTTTATCTTATATCATTATTCTTGTTTGAATTTATTATTGGAGATTGTAATTTTGAAAAAAATGCACAAGAATGTGTATCTAATGAAGATAGTGTTTTTGCCTTATTTGCTCCCTATGGAGAAGCAGGGTTTTACCATTTTATATTTATATCTTGTATTGCTATCTATGTTAAATTTAGCAAAAAAATAGATATTGCATATAAACACATCATTTATTGGTTTCCACTGATTACTTTTATATTTTCGTTACCTATGGGATTATTAGCTGCTATTTTTGGAAATTTTATAAAAATGTTGTAATTATTCTATATTATAATAAAAAATATTTAAAGGAGATGAAAAACAATGTATATACTATATGCAGATGAAAGTGGAAATACTGGAACTGATTTTGATAATTCACAACAACCCATATTCGTTTTAGGTAGTGTTCTTGTGAATGAAAACAATTGGCATAATATAAATAGATTACTAGATGATAAAAAAGCAGAAATTGATCCATATTTTAAAAATAATGAAGTACATACTAATGAAATCTTTAATTCAAAGAAACGTACATATTTTGGTAAAAATGATTGGCATAAAAATTTAGAAATTTTAGAAAAGCTAGTTGTACTTATATCAAATCTTCCTATAGAATTTTATTATATTGCAATAGATAAAAAAGCATTTAAAAAGGAATTAAAAGCAAAATACGGAGAATTAGTCAAAATAGATCCTTATTTACATTCTTTTTCTAAACTATATACTGCAATTTGTAATAATATGAAAAACAAAGAATCTAATAGTATGATATTTCTTGATAAACAATTAAATTTTAATAAGGAATTAGCCTCTTTCTTCCCAATGATACATCAAAAATATGTTGATAATATTATAGAATACCCTATGTTTTTGGATTCTGACTCTACTAATTATATACAAATTGCTGACATTTTATCTTTTTATGTGAATAAATACTATTCTATACAAAACGGATATCAAAAATATGGAGAAGAAAAAGAAAAACACTGCTTAGCAATGTTTAAAGAATTATCTAAAAATGTTATTGTAAGTATTAAAAACTTTGATTAAATAAAAAATGTGCAAGGGCAACAGATATTTAAATCTGGGAGCTCCGATTTTGTTGTGGAACTCACTCAACCCCTGCTTAAGTTAAATATATTATAGCATATAAATATTTAACTTGTCAAATCTATTTGACATTACTAGTATATTTATTTAATAACTAATTTATACTATATATTTTGATTTTGCACCTCTATATGAGGTGTTATTTTTATGTGAAAGAAGGTGAAATTATGCAAGAAAACAATTTAAAAGGCCTATGGATACCTTATGAAATCCTAACAAATGAGCATTTAAATGATAAAGAAAAATATATCTATTCTCTAATCTTATTTTTTAGTAAAAATGCTGGTTATTGTACCATTACAAATAAATATATAGCAAATATTGTAAATTTATCTGATACAAGAGTATCAAAATTAGTAAGTAGTTTATCTAAAAAGAAATATGTTCAAGTAATAACAAATTTTCAAGATACAACAAGACAAATTATAAATAGAAAAATAATACCACTTGTCAAATATGACAACCCTACCTATTCAAAATCGACTAGTTATCTAGACAATAACAACAACAGTTCTAGTCCAAAAAATACTAATACCATTGGCGAAAACAACAAATATATAAATAATAATAAATATAATAACTATAAAAATAGATTTAACGATAATAGAAGAATATACTCTACTGAAGATTTAGAAAGTTTATATGCCAATGATTTTTAAGACTTAAATAGGTCTTTTTTATTTTAAACAAATTTAATTTTAGCTTAGAAAGGAGCTGATTTTTATGCAAATTAGAAACGAACTATATCATTCATTACAAAGTTTAAATGAATCTTTAAACAATCTTTTAACTGATGCTTGTCTTTCTCCTACTGATAGCAAACTAGAAAGATTTTTATATACCTTAGAAAAACAAAGATTTGAAATCTATGAACAAGACATAGAAAAAGTTGTTGCAACCGTTCAAAATTAACAACAACTATTTAAAAAGTGTTAGAAAATTTGATAAAATCTGTTAGAAAAATAATCAAATTTTCTACCTATTCAATTTCTCATCAGGTTCGAAAACCTTTAGTGGTGCCTTAGCGAAGGTCGTATGCGAAAAATCCCTTGCACAAAAGCACTCTATTATCCGTTTCAAAATTAGTTATAGCAATAGTTTTAAAGATATGTATACCCATATTGGTGTTTTTTTGTCTATTACTATGTTTTTAATTTAACATAAATTTTTAAGTTTGGCAATACCTTTTAGAAAAGAAATCTGCCACCAGTGGCAAATTTCTTTATACAAATTATAATGTTATTTATTTTTTAAACTTCTCTTGTTTTCTTTTTCTAATTGTTTTAAACTCTTTTTAGGTGTAGGCAATTCTTCTGGCATAGTTCCGTCCTGCCTGTTTAATTGCTTTTCTAACTATTTTCCCAATTTTATTATGAGTATCACAAGCTTTCTTTTCAGTATCAACTTTATCCCTTTTTAATCTTGATTCTGTTTGTGTTATGCGAAATAAATTAGCTGCAAGTTCTTCACTTCCCATATTGTCTAAAATATCTTCTCTATATCTTAATCCTTTTCTTTTAGCAATATCATCAGCTGTTTCTCCATTGTATAAACCTTTATACCCAGCATTATGAAATTTGTCAAAATTTTTAACTCCTGCATTTTTAGCAGTTTGATTAAGTGAATAATTTCCTTTTTTAGTCAAATTTCTTTGATAAAATCTCTTTTCATCTTCTGTTAATGAAGTATATTCTTTTTCTCTAATTTCCTGTTTTCTAGTTTGAATTGCAAAATACGTTTGTGCAAGAGCAATAACTTTTTTTCTTGTATCTCCATTTTGTGCTATTAAATAACAAGCATAACGTGTTAATTTATAATCTTTTTGTTTTCTTTGTGCTCCTGAACCTATTTGCACCATTTTGTCGACTTCGACAAAATGGTCAAAAACAGTAATATCACTATTTTTACAAGATTCTTTTGCTTTGTTTATTACATTTTCAAATTTTCGCCATTCTTTATAATTTAAAACTAATTGTAATTCTCTAGCATACCAAAATTCAATTCCGTTTTCATCAATGTGTTTTATATCTTCAAAAGTTTCGTTATTATAATTTTCTCTTTTTTCTAATTCACTCATTTGAGATCAACTCCATTCCTTATTATCTACATTTTATTATAAACTCAAATGAATTGCAATATATATACGAAAATTTGTTTTTAATTAGTTTGTTATTGATTATATTTTATAGTTAATCAATAACTTTTTCTTTATTTACTATCATATCTACTTTTCCATCCCTTAAATAAATAATTTTATCAGAATTTTCAATAGTAGATTTTCTATGTGCAATTATAATTACTGTACTTTCTTTTGTTATCTTATCTATTAACTTTTGGATTCTATCTTCAGTTTTTAAATCTATATTTGAAGTTGGTTCGTCAAATATATAAATATTTGCTTTATGCAAAATTGCTCTTAAAAAAGCTATCATTTGAAGTTGTCCATATGATAATTTGTTCTTTTCTACTTTTTCTTCTAATCCATTTGCAAATTTATTTAAAACTTTTTCAAAACCTATTTCGTTTGCAACAATCTTTATTTGCTCATCAGTAATTGTTTTATCTCCTAATATAATATTATTTTTCAGTGTATCATTTAGTATATATGGTGTTTGTGAAATATAAGAAATATTTTTCCTTATATCTTGTATTCTTATTTCTTGAATGTTTCTTCCTCCAATTAATATTTTTCCACTTTTTATAGGATATAATCTCATAAGAATATTAGCAAGTGTTGTTTTTCCTACACCTGTTTTCCCTGCAATTGTTACTTTATTACCTTCTTTTATAATAAATGATATATTATGCAGTACTTTATTCTCTCCATATTGCATACAAACATTTTCAAATTCAATATCACCTTTTAAATCTTCTACAATTTCTCCTATTTCTATGTTTTCTTTTCCTTGCTCTTTTAATAATTTATTAATTCTTTTTAATGACATACTAGAAGATTGTATTTCTTCTAATTCTGTAAATATTTCATTTAAAGGACTTCTACAATTTTGTATATAATTTATTACAAGATAAATACTTCCTAAAGAAATTGTGATATTAATATGAAATACATAAATCAAAATTAAATAAATCGCAATTGCTTGTATTGTTACAGCAAGTGGATAAATAAAACTCTCATCAAAAATCCATTTCTTTCTATAAACTAATTCCTCATCTAATGTTTGACATATTTTATCTTTATTCTTTTTTTGTAATCCATATAAAAAAGTTAATTTATTTTTATTATACATTTCAGAAAACTGTTTATTTTCTTTATCCCTTTTATCTAAAATTATCTTATTACAATTAGCTACTTGATGTGTAAATATGTAAGAAACTATTGCATTTAATAAAATTGCAATACTTCCAATGATGGCTAACTTTATATCTGCAAAAAACATAAAGATTACCATAGTTATAATATAAACAACATCATTTAATACTACTTGCATTGTTCCTAAAAATAGTGATGATACATTATCTATATCTGCTGTTAGTCTTGTATAAATTTCTGAAGAATTATATTTTTGATATGTTGACATATCCCATTTTAATATATGACAAAATAATTTTTCTCTTAAGTCTTTTAGTATTTTTGACATTGCCTTATTTATAATACTATTTCTTGTGTTTTTCGCTAATACTAAAATAATATGTATTATAAAATATGTTAAAAATAATCTTATTAAAGCATCTTTTGCTGTTATATCAATGTCCAATATTCTTTTCATAACTAATGGATGTGAAGTACTTAAAATATTAACTATAATTATAGAGATTCCAACTAAAAGTAATATTTTAGCATTTTTCTTTAGAATATATTTCATCTGTTTCTTCCTTTCTTTCAAGGTACTCTAGTTCTTTATAAAATTCACTTCTTTGCATTAATTCTTCATGTGTACCACAATCTTGTATTTGTCCATCTAGTAAAATATATATTTTATCTAATTGCTTTACATTAGATATTTTATTAGAAATTACTATTAGTGTATTATTTGAAACTTTTCTTATTAAGGTATCTATTATCTTTTTTTCAGTTTTAGTATCTAAAGCTGAAAGAGTGTCATCAAAAATATTAATATCTCTAATTTTACCTAAATTTCTTGCAATTGATATTCTTTGCTTTTGACCTCCTGATAATTTAATACCTTTTTCTCCAACAAAAGTATTTTCTTTATTTTCTAGTTTCTCTATATCTTCTTTTAGTTCTGCATTTTGTATAATAGTTTCTAATTCTTTATCTTCTAGTTCTTCTTTAATATCGATATTTGCCTTTATTGTATTATCTAATATGATGTTTGACTGAATTGCATAATTATATTTTTCAAAAATTGTATTTCTTTGATATGTATTAATATCTTGATCATTTATATAAATCATTTCATTTGGTATTTCATAAAAGCCACATAATATATTCATTAATGTAGTTTTTCCACTACCTACTTCTCCTATAATTCCTATCTTTTCACCTTTTTTGATTGTCATCTTTATATCATTTAAACTTGGTTTTTTATTATCATTGTACCAATATGATAAATGCTTAATTTCAATTTTATCTATCTTTTCTAATTTTTTACCCTGTTCTTGAAACTGCTCTAGGTTTAGAAAATAATTAAATCTATTTATAGATTGTTTAAAATAAGGCAATTTTTGTAACATACTTTGTATAGCTGATACAAAATCTCCTAAAATTTGTCCTATATATCCTATAAATGCTACAATTCCTCCTACTGTAACTGCTCCATTTAATATATATACAATTCCTATACCAAATCCTGCAACATAACAATATGCCCACAATAAGTTTATAACACTGCTAATCTTATTTTTAGATACACCTATTTGATAGTCTGTATCATACATTTGGCTATTTATTTTTTTGAATTTCTCTGTTTGCTCATTTTGTCTATTATATGATTTCACTAATAAAAATCCTTCTGTATTTTGTTCTATATTCTTAGATAATTCTACATAAACTTTTCTTGATATTTCAACTTTTTCCTTTAATTTTTTGTAATAATAATACATAGCTATAATTGCTATTGGAAAAGCAGGTATTAAATATATTGCTAATTCTTTATTTAACTGATTCCAAATCAAAACAATTCCCATAATTGGAGTAATACACATTTTAGTAAGCCAAAACCAAAAATTTCCTAAAACTTTATGAATCGACAAGATTTCTTTTGATAAATATGCTAAAAATGCTCCTTTGTTTTCTTTTTCAAAATACTCTGGTTTTACTTTTTGTAAATGTTCCACTACTCTTTTTCTTAAATATGTATCTGATTTTCTTGAAACAGTAAAATATAATGTTCTATATAAAGTTCTTGGTATAAAAACAAAACTACAATAAAATATCAACCAATAAGCTTCTTGTATTATTTGCTCTTTGTTTATGGTTGTTTGCATTAACATATCTAAAATATTTCCTATACTATTGGGAATTTTAAAAGCCATATATATTACTAATGTATGTAAAACTACTCCCAATAAATGATATGGAAGTATTCTATTTAATTCTTTAGTTATTATTTGATTATATTTTTTCATATGTTCTCCTATTTTTAATTCTATCATTTAAATTTTAACATAATTATATATTTTGCACAATACAAAATTGTGGCTAATTTACCATAAAAATTAGTATTATTTGCTCTTTTTGTAAAATATAACAAGATTATTACTTTTATACATAATAATCTTGTTATATTCTTATCTTGCACATCTATCTTTTTTCTTCATTTTTGTAATATCTTCTTGTCCATTTTTCATTTGCATTTCAATTTTTATAACTTCTTTAACCTTTGGTGTATCTTCTAAAATATAATTTGCTATTTTTAGATTTCTTCTATGCTTATTTAAAATTGTAGTGCAGTTATTTCGCTTTTGTTTGTATTCAGCTATTAAGTTATCATCTTTGCAATTTCTTAACTTATTTCTGTATTTTTGTCTTGCTTTAGTGGTTTCTTCAATATCTTTTTCAGTTCGTGAAATATAATCTTTTACATCTTCTGTTGTTTTTAGTTTTTCGCTTACAATAAGTCTAATTTCATTAGAATATCGTTCCATTTTTCTAACTTCTTGTTTCATTTCTGGAGATAGTGGCTTATAATTTTCTCGTTTTGGTAGTAATCCTAATAAATGAAATAGTAATAGAAAAAGCACATCAATTCCACTCATTTTACTAATATTTCTAAATTTTTCTTTATATTTATAAACTTTGTATTTTTGTTTTTTCTTTTTAGGGTGTATAAATTCCATATATCTATTTTGATAATAATATGGATTGTATTCAACCTTATTTGCAATGTTCTTTGGCAAATATTCTTCTCCTAAATGATACATTCTTACTGCTTTTTTATCATTTATTGAACGAATTGTTGGGTATTTCCTATTATAATCATCATTTATAATATAACCTTTTTTTAACATTATCTTTTTAAATTGTCCGTAATTTATACACATTTGCATTGCTTCATCAATAGCTTGTCTTATTACATTATACTTTGTTGGCTCTCCTCGTTTTTCTGCAAAATATATACTTCTTGGTGTTTTTCCTGCTGGCTTTTCAATAACTGTTAGTCCACATTCCTTACATAGTTCATCTGATAACTCTCTGAAATGATAATATGCTCCCTTGTTACAGTTGAATTTTTTTCCTGTAAACATATTAACTGAATTTACTACAAAATGATTGTGATATGTGCCTGTATTAAAGTGTGTTGCAACTACTACTTGATATTCACTCCACATTTTTTCTGCAAGTTCTACTCCAATTTTGTGTGCTAATTCTGGAGATACTTCTCCTGTCTTAAAACTTTGGTATGCGTGATAGGCAACATTTCCTGTGCATTTATCAAATCTATTTTGTACTGTCGTCATTTCTTTATAAGCTGTTTCTGTTTTACAATTTACTCCTGTTACATACATAGTTTTTTCATCTTTATCAATAGTTTTCTCATCATCTTCTGCATATTTTAATACTTGTTTCAAATCAGAAAATGTTGTCTTTTCTGGATTTTTTGCATAGCTTATTACACCAGATATACTATCTTTAATTGCCCATATTTTCGTTGTTGCCAATCACATCATCTCCGTTTTTATAATTATAAATATCCAAAAAATCACTTTGCATTTTTGTTATTTTCTGTCTTATTTCTTCATCACTCATATAAGGAAACTCATTTTTTAGTTCAACAATTCCATTGTAAATTTTACGAAGTTCTTCATCTGGTATTGAATAAATTTCTTTTTGTAATCCTGCTTTTCTTAAATAAGATGATAAATTTAAGTTACTCTTTTTAGCATTCCTTTGTAGTTTTTTCTTCTCATTTTCGCTCACTCTAACATTAATTCCTATTGTTCTATTTCTCACAATTTTTCACTTCCTTTTTTCATAAATTTTTGTCGCACTTTTTATAAAACCTTTCTTAAAATCTTTTAATTTCTTCTATAATTTCCAATCTACTTTTTAAAGTTTTTTGTTTCATAAGGTAGGGGTTATAGGGGAAGATTTTTCCCCTTTCAGCGTAAGCTGTCGGTTTTGTGGCAATACAAAACCTATGCTCGCTACACTTATAGACATTAAATTTGGCAATACATTTGTTTTTTTGCTCCTACCTGTAATTTCTTACACATATATTAGTTCATTTAATATAATTTCTTCTGCTGTGTTTTTAAAATTGTCGAGTAGAGAGCTTCTATAAAAT